>JANOEW010000728.1:0-3300 GCA_031413475.1 Amaricoccus sp. | reverse complement strand
TACGCGTTCACGCTCGACCAGATCGAAACCGACATCGAGGAGCCGTCGAACGTGCTGCACCGGATGTGCCTCGACGCGGTCGACGCCATCGTAGCCTCGGAAGAGCTGATGAGCCGCCTCGGCATCCCCAACGGCTTCCACGACTTCGTCGCCGCGAGTTGGGCGAACCGCGACCCTGCGCTGTACGGCCGCTTCGACCTTGCCTACGATAGTGCGGGTCCGGCGAAGCTGCTCGAATACAACGCCGACACGCCGACGTCGCTCTACGAGGCCGCGTCCTTCCAGTGGCTCTGGCTCGAGGATATGCGCGCCTCAAGCGGGCTGCCCGCCGACGCCGACCAGTTCAACGGGATCCACGAGGCGATGGTCGCGCGCTTCCAGACGATTCTCGCGCCGGGCGCCGACCTGCACTTCACCTCCGCCAAGGGCCTCGACGAGGACTTCGCCACGGTCGAGTACATGGCGTGGACCGCCAAGGAGGCGGGCCTCTTCGCGCACTACGTCGCGATCGAGGACATCGGCGTCACCACGACCGGCCAGTTCGCCGACGCCGAGGACCGAGTGATCGGCGCGCTGTTCAAGCTCTACCCATGGGAGGACATGCTCGCCGACTCGTTCGCGGCGCACATCCCGACCGCGCAGTGCCGGATGATCGAGCCGGCATGGAAGGCGCTCGTGTCCAACAAGGGAATCCTGCCGGTGCTGTGGCGGATGTTCGAGGGCCATCCGAACCTGCTGCCGGCCTTCTTCGAGGACGACTTCACCCGCGGCGATCGCGACGCCGAGGCCCGGATCGCACGGGCAGCGGGCGCCCTCGACCGAGGCCGGGTGGTCAAGCCGATCTTCTCGCGCGAAGGGGCCTCGGTGGACATCGTCACCGGCGACCTTACGCTCGGGCAAGGCGGCAGGATCGTGGCGGCCGACCGAAGCTACGACGCGCACCCGAAGATCGTCCAGGCCTACACGCCGCTGCCCGAAATGGGCGGCATGTTCCCGGTGCTCGGCGCCTGGATGGTCGGCGACGCCTGCGTCGGACTTGGCGTTCGCGAGGACGCGTCCCGGATCACGCAGAATCTGTCGCGCTTTAAGCCGCACTTCGTGCGCGACTAAGCGTTTCCAAATGGCCAAACAGGCCCCATGTGCAGACCAGACACCGAGGAAGCCGCTATGACCGACACTCCCCGTACCGAGCCGACGCGACGCCGCCTTCGGTCCACCGCGGTCCGCGGCGCGCTCCTTGGCGTTTCCGCCTTCGCCCTCACCGCCTGCGATGAGCCGGTCGATCTCACGTTCTTCTCTGACGTCGATCAGTGCACGGCGGCCGCCGCGGAGAGTTCCGAGTTCTCGGCCGGCGACTGCGATCGGGCCTTCGAGCAAGCCATGGCCGAGCATGCCGTTCTCGCGCCGCGCTACGACGAACTCGCGCTTTGCGAGGAGCAGCACGGCGACGCGGCCTGCGCCCCGGTGGAGGTCGCCGGCGGCGTGCCCGGTGAGGCCGGTTCCGAGGCGGGCGCGACACAGGCGGGCGGCGGCGTCTTCATGCCCCTCTTCATGGGCTACATGATAGGCAACGCCCTTGGCCGTTCCTCCGCAGGCGGCTATGCCGGCCGCCCGGTTTATGCCGACGCCAAGGGCGGGTTGTTCAGCTCCGATGGCCGCCAGATGGGTTTTGCGGGCCCCGGATCAACGGTTCGCGGCACGCCTGCGGCGCTGCGTGCGCCGGCGCTGAGCGCTCCGGCGGCACCGATGACTCGCGCCACGGTTTCCGCGCGCGGCGGTTTCGGCGCCGCGCGCGCCACCTCCTTTGGCGGCTGACAGGAGGCTCCCCGCGAGCACTCTCCGCCGCGGCCAGCTTCACTGTGGATCGGCCCGCCTCGGGACCCCCAACAAAACTTCAATGGGATATAACACTTTGGTTGTCAGACCAGCAGCAGGGTCTTGATGGTGCCACGTTCGTCCATGGCGCGGTAGCCTTCGGCGACGTCGGCCAGCGGCAGGGTCCGGCGAGCGCAAGGACGCCAACCCAGCACTCGTCGACCATTGGGCTCCGCTCGGCCGCAGGCGTCTCCCATCAAGCAGGATCCTCAGCCGGTAGCGTCATCCCGTCGAGCCTGCCCTGTAAGCGCCACGACAATAGCCCGGCCCGGGTTCAGCGCGGCGTAGACGCCGAGCATCTTGGCGGCAGTCTCGATCTTCCAGCCGATGCGGATTGCGAGGTCGGGTACGCCGATGCCGGCCCACACCATCTCGGTCACCTTCGTCCCGCGCAGGTCGTTGAAACGAAGTTCCCGGCGGATGCCGAACCCCGTGGCGTACTCGCGCACCTCGCGCGAGAGCCGGGCAGGATCCCATGCGTCCGCCCGTATCGGCTTCAGGATCAGCCGGCGCGAGATAGGCGCCTTGTCGATGATTGCCTCGGCAGCGGCCGTGAGCGGCATGTTCACGATGCGTCGCCGCCGCTTGTTTGGTCGCAGGATGATGGCGCGGCTGCCATCGGGCGCCTTCTTGATCTCGTTGCGATCAAGCTCGACGAGGTCGCCGATGCGCAGGCCGGTCTCCCGCGCCAGCCGCGCCGCATCTGCGTGCAGCTCGGGCGCGTGCTGACAAAAGAGGTCGACCTCCTCGTCCTCCCAGATGATCTCGGCGCGATCGGCGCCCTCGTAGAAGCGCGGGATGCCGTTCAGGTAGTTGACCGGCACCCGCTCAGGGTGGCGGCCTGTCGCCCAGCTGAGCGCGAACTTGAACGGGTCGAGGCGCTTGTCGGCGCCCTTGCCGGTCCAGCGCATCTCGATCCAGTCGAGCACGTTGCCCTTGAGCGCGACGCTGTTGATGATGCCGAGCGGCGCGCTTCCGTACCTCGCCCGCACGTCGGCCAGTCCCTTCAGGTAGTCGGTCCGGGTTCGCGGGGCGAGGCGGCAGAACTCGCGGGAGCGCTCGTAGGCGTCGAGCAGGTCGCTCACCGTGCGCCAGCCATGGCCGATCTCGCGCGGCTCGATCACTGCCCGAAGGCCGATCGCCGCGTTGAATGCGGCCTGGTACCCCGGAGTGCCGGGCGGGTTCGGATCGCCCGTGCGCCAGATGCTCGGACCCCTCCGGCCGACCGTGTGGTAATCGACCACGTCGCCCTTGGCGTTGCGCTTCCGGACGACGATGATGGTGTCGTATCGTGCTGGCATGGCTCCGTTCCCCAACGGACAGGGACGCTCTATTCCCGCGCACTATCAAGAGAATAAGAGGCTCAACTCATTGCTTTTTTCGCGACCGGACGCTTTCCGGATCGCTCGCGTTCGCGCGGAACCA
>JANOEW010000727.1:0-2578 GCA_031413475.1 Amaricoccus sp. | reverse complement strand
CCTGCCTGGGCGGGCGCGTCTATCGCGCCTGCCAAGGGGCAGGCAGGCGCGCGCGGCTTTGTCGACGGACCAATCCGCGAAGGGAACGCGGCGCTGTTGTGCGGTCGCGGGGAGCCGGGGCCGCTGTGAGCGAGTGGGTCTGGCGTCATTCGTCCAGCATCCCGTAGACGGCGTCCCAGGCGCGGACGCTGGCGCGGGCGGCGTCGGCGATCCGGTCGAGCGGCCAGCCCGACTGGTAGAGCGAGCCGCCGAGGCCGAAGCCGGAGGCGCCGGCGTCGCGCCAGGCGGCGAAATGCTCGGGGCCGACGCCGCCCACGGCGTAGACCTCGACCTCGGGCGGCAGCACGGCGCGGATCGCCTTCAGCCCACCCACGCCCATCATGGCGGCGGGGAAGATCTTCAGCGCGTCGGCGCCGGCGGCAAGTGCTGCGAAGCACTCGGACGGGGTGAACACGCCGGGGTAGGCGCCGAGGCCGAGCGCCTTGGTGCGGGCGATGACCCGCGGGTCGCAGTTCGGCGAGACGACGAAAGTCGCACCGGTGGCCGCCACGGCCTCGACCTCGTCGGGGGTAAGCACGGTGCCGGCGCCGATCCGGGCCTGGGTTCCGAGCGCCGCCTGCATCGCGGCGATGCTGCGCAGCGGGTCGAGCGAGTTCAGCGGCACTTCGAGCCAGGTGACGCCGGCCTCGACGATGGCGATCGCGGTCGCGACCGCGCGGGCGGGCTCGAGGCCGCGCAGGATGGCGATCAGGCGGCGGGTCATGTACGGACCCTTTCGGCGCGCAGCGCGGCGCGGGCGGCGGCGAGGCCGGCAAGCGTCAGTTCGGTCGCGTCGTGCGTGCGGGCGACGAGGCCGCACTGCCCGAGCGCGGCGCGATAGGCGGCGACGAGCGTTGGCGCGCCGACGAGCACCACGTCGCGCCCGAGCCAGTAGGGTCGCGCCCCGGCCAGTTCGGAGCCGATGAGCAGGCCCGACAGCCGGGCCCGGGCGCGGTCCGGCGCGAGGCCGGCGAGCAGGCTTTCGGCGCGGATGCCGAAGAGGCGGGCGGCGACACGTTCGGGGTGGGACAACGCGTCGCCCACGGCCTCGGCGAAATCGGGCTCGGACCAGCCGTCCGCCCCGACGGAATGCCGCAGGACCGAGGCGCCGGAGATCAGCGCGAACAGCTCGCCCGTCATGAACGAGACGAAGCTCGTCACCTCGCCGGCGCTGACATGGGCCCATTTGGAGTGGGTGCCGGGCAGGCAGGCGACGCCGTCGAAGCCGGACTCGCGCGCGATCAGCCCGGCGAGCTGGGTCTCCTCGCCGCGCATCACGTCCGCCGGCGAGTCCTGGCGCAGGCCGGGCAGGACGTACACCGCGAGGCGGCGGTCGGCGACCGCCGGGCGCGCGAAGGCGCGCGGCGGCGCGCAGGGGACCGCGGCGTAGGGCGCCTCGACCCAGCCCTGGCGCGAGCCGACCATGCCGCAGGCGACGACCTGGGTGACGCGCCCCGGCGCGAGCCAGGGCTCGACCAGCGCGAGCAGCGCCGGCTCGAACCCGTCGCGCGCGAGACCGCCCATGCCGGCGCCGGAGGCGGCCTCCGCCAGCGGCCGGCCGTCCGGGTCCATCGCCCAGGCGCGCAGGTTGGACGTGCCCCAGTCGACGGCGATCCAGTCGACAGCGCTCCGGTCTGCGGCGCTCCGGTCTGCAACGCTCCGGTCAGCGTTCATCCGGTGACCACGACGCCCCCGTCGACGACCAGCGCCTGTCCGGTCATCATGCGGGAGGCCTTGGAGGCGAGGAACAGCGTCGCATCGACGATGTCCCGCTCGACCAGATGCTCCTTCAGGCACTGGCGCTCGAGATGCGCGGCCAGCGCCTCGGGGGTCGCCCATTTGTCCAGCTGCTTCGGGGTCAGAACCCATCCCGGCATCAGCGCGTTGACGCGGATGTTCATCGGCCCAAGGTCGCGGGCGAGGCCGCGAGTGAGGCCGGTGATGCCGGACTTGGCCGACACGTAGGCCGAATAGCCGCCGTTCCCCATCATGTAGGAGATCGACGAGAAATTGACGATCGACCCGCCGCCGGCCGCGCGCATCCCCGGGATCGCCGCCTGTGCGGTAAAAAAATGCGGGCGCAGGTTCACCGCCTGCATCCGGTCCCAGTCCTCGACCGCGAAGCCTTCGATCGGGTGGCGCTGGTCGTTCGCGGCGTTGTTGACCAGCACGGTGATCGGCCCGTGCGCCGCGGCAGCCTGCGCCATGGCGGTCTGCAGGGCGGCGACGTCGGTGATGTCGCAGGGCAGGAACAGCGGCGCCGCGCCGTGCCGCGCGCCGACCTGCCCCGCGAACTCCGCGGCGTCCGAGCGCTGCACGAAGGCGACCTTCGCGCCCTGGGCGACGAAGCCCTCGGTCAGCGCGGCCCCGATGCCCGAGCCGCCGCCGGTGATGAAGACCGACGCGCCGGCGAGGTCGTGGAACGTGGCGTAGCGGTCCATCTGCGCTCCTACTTGACGGCGCCGAGGGTGAGACCGGCGATGAAATGGCGCTGCATCAGGAAGAACATCAGCACCGGCGGCAGCGCGGCGACGATCGA
>JANOEW010000726.1:0-2765 GCA_031413475.1 Amaricoccus sp. | reverse complement strand
GTGGCTTGATCGCACCCCTGCCCTCCGGACGCGGCCGGCCCGGGCGGGGGGCCGCCGGGCGCGGCCGGGCGATGGGCCTCACTTGCGACCCTGCTTTCCCGCGCCGCCCCCGGGGGCGGCCCCGGCGGTCGGGTCCTCGTCCTCGGCATGGTCGCCGATCAGCGTCTCGGTGGTCAGGATCAGCGTCGCGACCGAGGCGGCGTTGCGCAGCGCCGCGGATGTGACGCGCAAGGGATCGATCACGCCGGCGGCGAGCAGGTCGCCGAACTGGCTGGTCTCGGCGTTGAAGCCCTCCGATCCGGTCAGCTCAGCCACCTTGCGGACCACCTCGTTCGGGTCGCGCCCGGCGTTGAGCGCGATCCGCGACAGCGGGCGCGACAGCACCGACTGCACCAGCTTCATGCCGGCCTGCACGTCGCCCTGGGCGGCCGCGATCGGCGCGTCGAGCGCCGAGGCGACGCGGGCGAGCGCCACGTCGCCGCCGACCACCACGCCCTCCTCGACCGCCGCGCGCACCGCGGCCAGCGCGTCGTCGAGGAGTTGCGCGGTCCGCTTCTTCTCAACCGGGGTGGCGCCGCCGGCGTAGATCACCGCGGTGCCGCCGCAGAGCTTCGCCAGCCGTTCGCGCAGCTTGTCCTGCTCGATGTTCGGCGGCGCGCGGTCGTACTGGCGCTGCACCTGCGCCCGCCGCGCCGCGACGGCTTCCGGGTAGCCGTGGCCCTTGATGATCGTGGTGTCGCTCGCCGTGGACCATACGGCGTCGGCCGAGCCGAGGTCCTCGCGGGTGATGTTCTCCAGCTTGCCGCCGAGGTCGCGCTGCACGACCCGGCCGCCGGTCAGGATCGCCAGATCTTCCGTCATGGTCTTGCGCCACTGGCCGTATTCCGGCGGGTGGACCACCAGGAACTTGCCCGGCGCGTCGGCCCCCAGCAGCGACTGCAGCACCTCGGGCGCGCAATCCTCGCAGATGATCAGCAGCGGATGCCCGTCGCCCTCTGCGATCTCGCGCGCGGCCTTGAGCTGGTCCGGCGTCGTGAGCTTCAGGTCGGTCATGACGATGTAGGGGACCTTCAGCTCTGCCTTCATGTTCTCCTGGTCGGTGACCAGGTGGTGCGAGATGTAGCCGCGGTCGAACGACATGCCCTCGACCACCTCGACGTGGCTGTCCGAGCCGATGGCGTAGTCGGCGGTGATCACGCCCTCGGCGCCGACCGCCTTGAACGCCTGCGCCACCAGCGCACCTAGCTTGCGTTCGCGGCGATGTTGGCGACGCTGTCGAGCAGCGCCCCCTCGACCTGAAACGCGCCCTTGCGCAGCGCCGCGTCAACCGCCTCGACCGCCGCCTCGATGCCGTGGCAGAGATCCACCGCCTTCGCGCCGCGCGACGTCAGCTCCACGCCCCCTTGCACGATGCCGTTGGCCAGAACGATCGAGGTGGTGGTGCCGTCGCCGGCGACCTCGTTGGTCTGCATCGAGACCTCGCGCACCACCTGGGCGCCCATGTTCTCGAAGCGATCGAACAGCTCGATCTCCTGGGCGATCGAGACGCCGTCGCGGGTGATCAGCGGTGTGCCGATCGGCCGGTCGACCATCGCGTTCATCCCCTTCGGCCCGAGCGTGGGCTCGACGGCGGCGGTGAGGCGCTTGACGCCGCGGGCGAGCGCCTGGCGCGCGTCGTTGCCGTGGATCAGGATCTTGGGCATGTCTTCCTCCTGCCGTCTCTGCGGACAGTCAATGGCGTCAAGGGTATGGCGTCAGCCCGGGCAGGCCCGCGGCGGGACGCGCTCGAGGATGAAATCGACCAGCGTCGGCTCGCCGTCGACCGAAGCGACTTCCTTGTAGCGGTGCTGCTTCAGGCCGCGGCACAGCGCGCCGCCGAACTCCATGTTGATGCGCACCGAACGCAGCGCGCTCATGCGGTCGGGGTAGTCCGCCGGGCGGAGCAGCGCGCCGCCGAGGTCGGGAAACGCGTGGTCGCCAGGCTGCGCCGCAAGCCCGCGCCCCGTCAGGAGGGCGCGATACCGCGGCTTCTGCCGGCGGGCCTCGGGGTCGGCGAACTCGACCAGGTCAAGCTTGCCGAGCGTCATCGCCGCGACCATCGCCGGCGTAAAGCCCGCCGCGCGCAGACCGAGCAGCACCGCCTCCTGCCGGCGCTGGAAGGCCTTGGCTTCGAACTTGGCCTTCACCTCGGACAGGTCGCCGCCATCGTCGCGCAGCGCAAATGCGTCCGAGAAGCTGCGGCCGTCGTTGACCGCGGCGTTCATCTCCTCCGCGCACATGTGGTCCTCGAGCCGCACGCCGACGCGTGCGACCCAAGGCAGGGCGCCCACCTCGCGGCGGATGCCCTCGGCCATCAGGAACGCGAAGTTCGGGCTGCACCAGTAGGTGGGCAGGCGGAAATCCACCTGGACCCCGCCGTCCTCCGCCACCGTCACATTCTCGACGAAACCCATCTCGGTGACGGGCTCGTCGAGCTCGGGGTCCGTGACCAGATCCAGCCGGCCCCAGACGTCGCTTTCGCGCGACGAGAGCCGGTCACGGTCCCGCATCGCCGTCACTCCGCCGCGATCGAGACCGGAGCCTCACCCAACCGCGCAGCGGCGCCATGTTGGTCTTCGCCCAGGTCTCGTCGAGAAACACCAGCCGGCGCGGGTCGACCCGGTGCTGATGGCGCTTCCAGCGCGCGCGCCGGCGGGCGACGTCAGGCCGGTCCTGCTCGCTGGCCACCGCAGTTTTTTTGAAGCTGAGCCGCGCGCGATGCACGA
>JANOEW010000725.1:0-2694 GCA_031413475.1 Amaricoccus sp. | reverse complement strand
GCCGCGGCCATCCCGGCGCTCGACCAGATCGCGGCAGAACGCAAGCCGGTCGAGTCGGGGCTGGCGCGGGCGCGCGACCGGTTGGCGGCGTGGCGGTCGGGGGCGGCGGTGGCCGAGGTGCGCCGGGCGGGCTTCGCGGCGTTCATGGCGGGCTGCCGTACCGGCGTGGCGGCGCCCGAGGACGCGGCGCTGACCAAGGCCTGCCTCGCCGCCTTCGCCGCCAGCGAGGCCGAGACACAGCGGGATTGGTGGGAATCGCTGGCGGAGCAGGCGCCGCCGGGCATCCTGCTCCTGTTCCTGCTGGCGACGCTGTCGGGGCTCTACCGCTACAACGTGCGGCTCGCCGGGTTTCACAACGGCCGGGCGGACGCGCTGGAGCTGGTGGTCGCGGGCGTGGACAAGGACCTGCTGACCCCCGTCGCCGACGCGCTGGCGGCGGACAAGGTCGAGTTCGGCGCGGCCAAGACCCCGACCGACCATGCGGCGGAGATGGCGACCGCGCTGATCAACCGCACGAAACCGTGACGCTGGACGCGCGGGCGGGTAGGTTGCGGGAAGCGAGGCACGAGGGCCCGATGTTCCCGATCCGCGATCACAATCCCTCGCAGCGCACGCCGTACGTCACCTATGCGCTGATCGCGCTGAACGTCGTGGTGTTCCTCGGCTATGTCGGGCTGTTCGACAGCGAGGCGCGGCTGGGGGCGTTCTTCGACGACTGAGCGCTGACGCCGGCGGATCTGACGGCGGGGCGGGAGTGGCACACGCTCGTCACCTCGATGTTCCTGCATGGGGGGTGGCTGCATCTCGGCGGGAACATGCTGTTTCTGTTCATCTTCGGGGACAATCTGGAGGACGCGTTCGGACATCTCGGCTTCGGGCTGTTCTATCTCGCCAGCGGCGTGCTGGCGGCGCTGGCGCAGGTGGCGCCCGATCCCGGATCGACCGTCCCGATGGTCGGGGCCTCGGGGGCGATCGCCGGAGTGATGGGGGCCTATCTGCTGCTGTATCCGCGGGCGCGGGTCGACGTGCTGTTCATCATCGTGATCCTCATCCGGATCGTGCCGCTGCCCGCCTGGGTCATGCTCGGGCTCTGGTTCGGGATGCAGGCGCTCGGCGGGTTCTACGCGGATCGCGGGAGCGGGGGCGTGGCGTATCTCGCGCATCTTGGCGGGTTCGCGGCCGGGGCGGCGCTGGCGCTGCCCTGGTGGCTGCGGCGCGGCGGACCGGGATTCTGGCGGCGGCTGCACGGGGTTCCACCGCACCCGGCCGCGGGTCCGCGGCTGCGTCCTTCGCCGATTCCGAAGGTCCGGCGGCGGCGGTGAGCGCGCGGCGGGCTTGATCTCGAGCCCGCCGCGGCGTTTCCTGCGCCGGCCGGCGAGCCGGCGCGAGACAGGCCGAAGGGGGGACGCAGATGTACTACGGATCGATCGACGGCGCCGGGTTCGAGGCGCTCGACCCGCGCTTCAACGCCTGCCTGATCGGCCATGCCCGGGTCGAGCGGCTGTGGACCGGCGCGCGCTGGTCCGAGGGGCCGGCCTGGTTCGCGGCGGGGCGCTACCTGATCTGGTCGGACATCCCCAACGACCGGATGCTACGCTGGGACGCCTGCGACGGCAGCGTGTCGGTGTTCCGCGCGCCGTCGATGAACTCGAACGGCAACACGGTGGACCGGCAGGGCCGGCTGGTGTCCTGCGAGCATCGCGGCCGTCGGGTGACGCGGACCGAGCACGACGGACGGATCACGGTGCTGGCGGACAGCCACAAGGGCAAGCGGCTGAACTCGCCCAACGACGCGGTGGTGAAGTCCGACGGCTCGATCTGGTTCACCGACCCGCCCTACGGCATCCTGATCGACTACGAGGGCGCGCAGGCCGAGAGCGCGATCGGCGCGAACCACGTCTACCGAATCGATGGCGCGACCGGCGAGATCGGCATCGTCGCGGACGATTTCGACAAGCCTAACGGCCTGGCGTTCTCGCCGGACGAAAGCGTACTCTACGTCGCCGACACCGGGGCGTCGCACGACCCGGCCGGGCCGAAGCACATCCGGGCCTTCGACGTGAAGCCCAAGGGCCGCAGCCTCGGGACGAGCCGGGTGTTCGCCGAGTGCTCCGCCGGGCTGTTCGACGGCTTCCGGCTCGACAGCGACGGCCGGATCTGGACCAGCGCCGGCGACGGGGTGCATTGCTATACGCCCGACGGCGCGCTGATCGGCAAGATCCGCATTCCCGAGCTGGTCGCGAACGTTTGCTTCGGCGGCAAGGACCTGAACCGGCTGTTCATCTGTGGCACGACCTCGCTCTACTCCTGCTTTCTTGCGGTGGTGGGGATGAAGACCTATTGATCCTGCTGCCGGTCGACTGCTGCGCTCGGCCATCAGCGCGCCATCGAGAAGCGCGTGCGGGTCAAACGTCTGTCCCATGCGATACAGAATACATCGCGATACTTCGCGGCTCGACGGCGTGCTACATCGGCGGAAGGACCCCTTGGTGCGGAGCGCGCCCGTGTCAGCCGATCTTGCCGGTGATGTAGTCCTCGGTCTGCTTGTGCTTGGGGTTCGAGAAGATGTCCTCGGTGCGGCCCTCCTCGACCAGCTTGCCGAGGTGGAAGAAGGCAGTGCGCTGGCTGACGCGGGCGCCGTTTTCCGCGGGCCCAAGGCCCTGCTCGTCGCCGATACGCACCACCTGACTTCGC
>JANOEW010000724.1:0-2363 GCA_031413475.1 Amaricoccus sp. | reverse complement strand
GTGACGGTCGTCAACCGCATCTTTCTGGGCGAGCACACGGAATACCTCGTCCGGCATGCCGCACTGGGCGATCTCTTGGTGCTGGTCGCGCGACAGGCAGAGGCCGCCGAGGGCAGCTTGGCGAGCATTTCCTCGTTCGAGCCGAAGACGTTGACCTGCACCGCCGCGCCGGTTTCCGTGGCGAAGGCGTCGAAGTTGGCGACATCGTGGTAATTCGGCCAGGTCGCCAGGATAGCGCGGTCGCCGATGCCGGTCTGCGCAAAGGCGCGGCGTGGCATCAGACCCGGCATCGCGGCACCCAGCACGGCGCTAGCGGCCCCGAGGCCGGTCACGCCCAGGAAATGCCGGCGTGTCACCGAGCCCTTCTGATAGCGCCGCAGTTCTTCCAGGAACTTCTGGCGCGAGATGTGGTCGATCTTGTCGGTCATTGCTGCAGTCTCCCCGTTGGTTGGTTGCGTTCAATCCTGTTCCAGTATCAGGCCCGTTTCCGGCGCCCATGTCACGTGGCCCATCGTCCCCGGGTCAAAGCTGCCCTCGGCGGCCTCTGCCTGTCGCGCGACCAGCACCAAGAGATCGCCCAGTGCGGCATGCCGGACGAGGTATTCCGTGTGCTCGCCCAGAAAGATGCGGTTGACGACCGTCACCGGCTCGGCGCCTTCGCGGGCCGTGTGGGCAAGCCCGATCTGCTCGGGGCGGATACTGAGCGAGACTTTCGAGCCTTGCGCCAGCGGCCCCGAAAGACGCCCGGCAAAGCCATGGCCCGAGGCTGTCCCGACCAGCCCATCGGCGCTGGAAAGGACCGAGAGGGTGCCGTCGATGAAGTTTGATTTTCCTACGAAGTCCGCGACATAGCGGCTGATCGGCTGGTCGTAGAGCGCGGTGGGTGACCCCGATTGCACGATCCTGCCGCCCCGCATGATGCAGATGCGGTCCGACATCGACAGCGCCTCTTCCTGATCATGTGTGACGAGGACGAAGGTGATGCCAAGCTGGCGTTGCAGGGTTTGCAGCTCGATCTGCATTTCGCGGCGCAGCTTGCGGTCCAGCGCCGCCAGCGGTTCGTCCAGAAGCAGCACTTTCGGCTCGTTGACGATGGCGCGGGCCAGCGCCACCCGCTGCTGCTGCCCGCCCGACATCTCCCAGATCCGGCGCGGACCGAAGCCTGAAAGGCGCACCATGTCCAGCGCGCGGTCCACGTTTCGGTCCACTTCGGACCGGCCGGGCCGGGGCCGCCGCTGCCGCAGCCCGTAACCTATGTTGTCGGCCACGTTCAGATGCGGGAACAGTGCGTAGTGCTGGAAAACCATGTTCACCGGCCTGAGGTATGGTGGAACGTCGGTGACCATTTCGCCGTCCAGATAGACCTCACCCGAGGTCGGTGTCTCGAAGCCCGCAAGCATCCGCAAGACAGTAGTCTTGCCGCAGCCCGAAGGCCCGAGGAAGGACAGGAACTCTCCCTGGCTGATCCCGAAGCTCAACGCGTCGGCGGCCAGAACCGCGCCATACCGCTTGGTCGTCGCGCGAAACTCGGCGATCAGCGGCCTGCCGACAGGGTCCGATCTGTCAATGACGTCGGTAAGGCTTTGCATGGGGAAGCGCATATCCTATGAAACACATCAAGGGGTAGGAGCAGACCGATTGGCTGTATATATCACAAAGGGATAGCCACGCGCCCGGGACTTCGGATGAGCCCGCCGCACTGGGCGCCGCAGGTGGCTGGGTGATCGCAGCACTGGACACCCCTGTACTTCCCCTAGCGCTGACCGAGCTTTTGCGGCAGGTCGCGCCCTTCACCTACGGAGCCATAACTGATTTTGGGTGAGGCGGTCGAGCAGCGCGCCGGTGAGGCGCTCGTCGCCGAATGTCGCCGTCCACTCGTCGAACGGCAGGTTCGACGTGATGACCGTCGCGCCGCGCTCGTAGCGTTGGCTGATCAGTTCGAACAGCAGTTCGGCACCGGTTCGCGAGAGCGGGATGAAGCCGAGCTCGTCGACGATCAGCAGTTCGTAGCTGGCGAGGGTTTTCTGCAGGCGCAGGAGCCGCTTTTCGTCCCGGGCCTCGATCAGCTCGTTGACGATCCCGGCGGCGGTGGCGAAGCGGGTCTTCACGCCGCGCTGGCAGGCGGCGAGGCCGAGGCCGATCATCGCGTGGGACTTTCCCGTGCCGCTCGGGCCCAAGGCGATGACGTTCTCGCGGCGGGCGACGAACTCGCAGCGGGCGAGGTCGAGGACGAGCTTCTTGTTCAGGCTCGGGATGGCGTCGAAGTCGAAGGTCTCCAGGCTCTTGGTCGCCGGAAAGCGCGCGTCGCGGATGCGGCGCTCGATGGTGCGCGCCTCGCGGTCGAGCAACTCCAGCTCGATCAG
>JANOEW010000723.1:0-8928 GCA_031413475.1 Amaricoccus sp. | reverse complement strand
GAACTAAACTACGCCCTCGGATCGTGGAGGGCGGCACGCTCATGTTTCGAAGCTGCGTTACCTCGGTGTGCGTCACACGCCGCGTCGGTGGAATGCCGGTGCGTCCGATCGCACGCCTGCACCCTCGCCATACCTGACACGGCGGGATGGGCCGAATGGGTGAACCTGCGGACCTGGTCGGTTTGGCGGAGCGCGGCATCGTGCTGCTCGGCTGCGGCAAGATGGGGTCGGCGCTGCTCGACGGCTGGCTGGCGCAGGGAGTAGCGCCCGCCGCCTTCACCGTCATCGAGCCTGCGCCGTCGCCGAGGCTGGCGGCGCTCGCAGGCCAGGGCCTGCGCCTGAACGCCGACCTGCCGCAGGAGCCGGCGATCGCCGTGCTGGCGGTGAAACCGCAGACGATGGGCGCGGCCCTGCCTCGGCTGACCGCGCTCGGCGGGGGCGCGACGCTGTTTCTGTCCATCGCCGCCGGCACGTCGATCCGCGCGTTCGAGGCGACGCTCGGACCGGACACGCCGATCGTGCGCGCGATGCCCAACACGCCCGCCGCGATCGGCCGCGGCATCACCGCATTGATCGGCAACGCCTGCGTGACCGAAGACCGGATGCAGCTCGCCGAGGCGGCGCTCCGCGCGGTCGGCGAGACCGTTCGGCTCACGACCGAGGCGCAGATGGACGCGGTCACCGCCGTCTCGGGCTCGGGTCCGGCCTATGTCTTCCTGATGATCGAAGCGCTGGCCGCCGCGGGAGAAGCCGAGGGCCTCGGTCCGGATTTGGCGATGCGGCTTGCGCGTGCTACGGTCGGCGGCGCCGGCCAGCTGGCCGAATCCGCCGAAGACGACCCCGCGCAATTGCGCGTGAACGTGACGAGCCCGGGCGGCACGACAGCCGCCGCCCTGGAGGTCCTGCAAGACCCGACCAACGGCCTGCCCGCCCTGATGCGGCGCGCCGTCGCCGCCGCCGCCGCCCGGAGCCGGGCGCTCGGCGCCTGAGCCGGACTTATGCTGCACTGCACCATACACGCTTGACTTTTGTGCTGCACTGCACCATTTATGATCATAAGGACGCTGACCCTAACCAGGAGACACCCGATGTTCGACCCCAAGACCTTCTCGTTCGATGTCGAGAAAATGACCGACTTCTTCAAGCAGAACGACTTCACCAAGCAGCTCGCCGGCATGAAGATGCCCGGCTTCGACGCCGAGGCCGTGATCTCGGCCCAGCACAAGAACATGGACGCGCTGGTCGAGGCCAACAAGGCGGCCGCCTCGGGCTATCAAGATCTGTTCAAGAAGCAGATCGCGATCTTCGAACAGACGATGGCCGAGGCGCAGAAGCACATGAAGGGTTTCGACGGGGCCAAGCTCGACGTCGACACCGTCAAGGCCCAGGGCGAGCTCGCCAAGGCTGCCTTCGAGAAGGCGCTGGGCAACATGCAGGCCCTCGCGGAATCGGCGCAGAAGGCCAATGCCGACGCCTACGAGATCGTGTCGGCCCGGATCCAGGAATCCCTGGTCGAACTGCGCGAGATGGCGGCGAAGCTCGGCCGCGCCTGAACGCCTGCCGGACGCCGACCACGACAGGAACCGCCTGTCGAGCAGCGAAACCGCTTGCCCCCGCCGGGGCGAGCGGTTTCTTTTTGCCTGGACCCCGCCCGAGGCCGCGCATGGACCCGATCAGCTTCGACGACTTCCTGAAGGTGGACATCCGCGTCGGACGGGTGACGCGGGCCGAGACCTTCCCCGAGGCGCGCAAACCCGCGCTCAAGCTGTGGATCGACTTCGGCCCCGAGATCGGCGAACGCAAGTCCTCCGCCCAGGTCGCCGCGCACTACAGCCCCGAGAGTCTGGTCGGGCGGCTGGTGCTTGCGGTGGTCAACTTCCCGCCGCGCCAGATCGGGCCGTTCCGCTCCGAGGTGCTGGTGCTCGGCGTCTCCGACCAAGGCGGCGCCGTCGTGCTGGTCGCGCCCGACCGGCCCACGCCCGCAGGCGGCCGCCTGCACTGATCCGACCCTTCGACCGCGACGGGCGGTTTGGGTCTGGTCCGCCCGCGCCCTCGACGATAGCCTTTGGCGGCGGCGCTCCCCAGAAAGCGTCGGTTAGGGAGGACAGCATGGCCGCATACTTGGTGGTCGACACGGACATCACCGACGCCGAGGCCTACGAGCGCTACAAGGCGCTGTCGCGGCCGACCGTCGAAGCCTACGGCGGCGAATACCTCGCGAGGGGCGGCGCGCTCGACGTGATCGAGAGCGACCTCTGGACGCCGACAAGGCTGGTGATCATCCGGTTTCCCGACGCGGCGGCCGCCCGGGCCTGGGCCGACAGCCCGGAATACGCGCCAGTCAAGCCGATCCGGCACGGCGCGACTCGCGCGACGGTTGCGGTCGTGGACGGGATCTAGAATCATGGCGTCCAACCCGCGCGCCCGCGTCGTCGTCACCCGCCGGATGCCCGAGGCCGTGGAGGCCCGGCTGGTCGACGCCGGTCTCGAGGTCGAGTTCAACCTCGAGGACCTGCCGTTCGACCGACCGCGGCTGATCCGGGCGCTGCAGGAGGCCGACGGGGTCCTGCTCGCGGTCGGCGACTCGATCGATGGTTCCCTGCTCGATGCCGGCGGCCGGCGGCGGGCGGTGATCATCGCCAACTTCGGCGTTGGCGTGAACCACATCGACCTCGAGGCCGCGAAGGCACGCGGCATCATCGTGACCAACACGCCGGGCGTGCTGACCGACGCCACCGCCGATCTCGCCATGGCGCTGATCCTTGCCGCCACCCGGCGCATGTCAGAGATGGAGGCCCTGCTGCGGCGCGGCGAATGGGCCGGCTTCTCGCCGACCGCGATGCTCGGCATGGGCCTGCAGGGAAAGACGCTCGGGATCGTCGGCATGGGCCGGATCGGCCAGGCGACCGCGCGCCGCGCCGCGCTCGGCTTCGGCATGCGGGTGATCTACTTCAGCCGTTCGCCAGTCGGCCCGTTCGACGTCCCGGCCGAGGCGTGGCCCTCGATCGAGGCGGTGATGGCCGAGGCCGACGTCGTCTCGCTGCATGCGCCCGGCGGCGGCGCCAATCGCGGGCTGATCTCGGCCGAGCGCATCGCGCTGATGAAGCCGACCGCCTATCTGGTCAACACCGCCCGCGGCGACGTGGTCGACGAGCCGGCGCTGGTCGCGGCTTTGGTCGATGGTCGGATCGCGGGGGCGGGTCTCGACGTCTTCGCCGACGAGCCAAACGTGCCCGCGGCGCTGCTCGCCCTTTCCAACGTCACGCTGCTGCCCCACATCGGGTCTGCGACACTCGAGACCCGGACCGCAATGGGGATGCTCGCGGCGGAGAACCTGATCGCCCATTTCGAGGGCCGGCCGCTGCCGGCCCGCGTCGTCTGACCGCACGAGAGGACCCCCGATGCTCCGCGATTTCCGCGATCCAGCCGCCGCCGACGCGCTCGGGACGCTCCCCGAGTGGAACCTGAGCGACCTATATGCCGGCGAAGACGCGCCGGAGCTTGCACGCGACCTCGACTGGCTCGCGGCGGAATGCGCGGATTTCGCGCGCACCTATGAAGGCGTGCTCGCGCGCCTCGATGCCGCCGGCATGCTCGAAGCCGTGCGACGCTACGAGCGCATCCAGCAGGTGTCCGGGCGGATCATGAGCTTCGCCGGCCTGCGCCACTACCAGAACACCCTCGACCCCGACCGCGCCAAGTTCTTCGGCGACAAGCAGGCGCAGGTCACCGACGCCACCACCCCGCTGGTGTTCTTCACGCTGGAGCTGAACCGGATCGACGACGCCGCGCTCGACGCGGTGCTCGCCGCCGACCCGGCGCTGGCGCGCTACCGGCCGCTGCTCGACCGCATCCGGGCGATGAAGCCGCACCAGCTTTCCGACGAACTCGAGCGCTTCCTGCACGACCAGTCGGTCGTCGGGGCCTCCGCCTGGAACCGGCTGTTCGACGAGACCATGGCGGCGCTGACGTTTGAGGTCGCCGGCGAGACCCTCGGTCTCGAGGCGACGCTGAACCTGCTGTCGGATCAGGACCGCGCCCGCCGGCAGACCGCCGCCGAAGCGCTGGCGGCTGTGTTCGTCGCCCGCGCGCCGCTCTTCGCCCGGGTGACCAACACGCTCGCCAAGGAGAAGGACATCGAGGACCGCTGGCGCAAGCTGCCAAACCCGCAGGCCGCGCGCCACCTCGCCAACGACGTCGAGCCCGAGGTGGTTCAGGCTTTGCGCGACGCCGTCGTCGCGGCCTATCCCCGCCTGTCGCACCGCTACTACGCGCTGAAGGCGAAGTGGCTGGGGCTGGACAAGCTCGAGGTCTGGGACCGCAACGCCCCGCTGCCCCGCGACGAGGACCGCAGGATCCCGTGGGACGAGGCCCGCGCCACCGTGCTCGACGCCTATGCCGGGTTCGACCCGCGCATGGCCGACCTCGCGGCGCCGTTTTTCGAACGGGGCTGGATCGACGCGCCGGTCAAGCCCGGCAAGGCGCCCGGCGCCTTCGCCCACCCCACGGTGACCGACGTGCACCCCTACGTGCTGCTCAACTACCTCGGCAAGCAGCGCGACGTGATGACGCTGGCGCACGAGCTCGGCCACGGCGTGCACCAGCGCCTCGCCGCCGGCCAGGGCGAGCTGCTCGCCGACACCCCGCTGACGCTGGCCGAAACCGCGAGCGTGTTCGGCGAGATGCTGACCTTCCAGAAGCTGCTCGCCGCCGCCCCCGACCCGGCCGCGCGCAAGATCCTGCTCGCCGGCAAGGTCGAGGACATGATCAACACGGTCGTGCGCCAGATCGCCTTCTACGACTTCGAGTGCAAACTGCACGCCGCCCGCCGCCAGGGCGAACTGACCCCTGACGACATCAACGCGATCTGGATGTCCGTACAGTCCGAGAGCCTCGGCCCCGTCTTCGAGTTCATGCCGGGCTACGAGACGTTCTGGTCGTATATCCCGCATTTCATCCACTCGCCGTTCTACGTCTACGCCTACGCCTTCGGCGACGGGCTGGTGAACGCGCTCTACGCGGTCTACCGCGACGGCGATCCGGCCTTCGCCGACAAATACTTCGCGATGCTCGAGGCGGGCGGCTCCCGGCGCCACCCCGAACTGCTCTCCCCCTTCGGCCTCGACGCCACCGATCCGGCGTTCTGGGACAAGGGCCTCGCGCTGATCGGCTCGATGATCGATGAGCTCGAGGCGATGGAGACCTGACGCGGTCGCTCCTGGCGCCGTTGCTTCAGTTGGCGCGCATCTCGGGAACCGCGGTTCGCGCGTCGAACAGCGAATCGAGGAAGTAGGCGGCCAGCTCGGCCCGGCCGCTCAGGCCGGACTTGCGGTAGACCGCCTGCGCCTGCTGGCGGATCGTCGTCTCGGAGGTCCCGCGCAGGCGCGCGATGTCGCGCACGCTCACGCCCTTCATCAAGAGGCCGGCGATGTCGGCCTCCGCCGGGCTGAGCGACCAGGCGTCGAACTCCTTGCGGATCGCTGACGAGAACGTCTCGATTTCGGCGCTCGCGCCGGTGCGCCACGCCTCGCCCAGCGCGACGGCGCGCGCGAGGTCCTGACGCATCACCTCGTGATCCGCGCGCAAGCCGTGCAGGCCGACCGTCGTCCAGGCCACCGCGACCATCGCGCCGACGAGCAGCGCCCGTTCGACGATTTCGAGCGCGAAGTCGGCCGGCTCGAACGCCTCGGGCTCGACCAACAGCTTGACCACCTCGAAGCCGAACACCAGCGCCGTCGATCCCACCGCCAGCAAGATCAGCCGCGCCCGCCGTCCCATGCCATCCTCTCTCTCCAGCTTCCGGAAGGATAGCCCAACGGCGCCAGCCCGCCTAGGGTGCGCGGCGCGCACGATCCTGCCTCCGTACGACGACGACCCGAATAACTTCGTATCGTCAGAGACTTCGATGACCGTAATCCATCCGTACGATGGACCGCGGTCCGCTCGTGGGTCTTGCTCGGACCTGCCTCGCAGCTTGCCAATTCCGTTCTCCGCCGGCTCCGCGAGGGCTCCGCACCTGTCGCCCGTCGCTGGGCGACCGGTCCCACGTCACGCAACGAAGGATCAAAGCCATGGCGTTCCAACCCACCGCTCCCACGCTCCCCGACGTCGGCGCCGCCACGTTCGACCCGAACCAGGCGATCGACAACGCCTACTCTCCGTTCCCAGTCGGCCGCCTGCTCAGCTACGTCTCGACCGAGGCGGGCTCGGACGAGATCGAGGAACGCGGCGACGTCTTCGTGACCGCCGCGACGCGCATGATCCAGGGCGTCAAGGCCACGATCGTGCGCGACACGGTCTACGATGCCGAGGGCCGCCCGCTGGAGGACACCCTCGACTGGTACGCCCAGGACACCGACGGCAACGTCTGGTATCTCGGCGAGAACTCCTACAGCTTCGAATACGACGAGGACACCGGCGCGTTCCTGGGCTACAGCCCCGACGGTTCCTGGGAATGGGGCGTCGACGGCGCGCTGCCCGGCCTGACCCGGCCCGCCGTCTCGGCGGTCGGCGACAGCTACTACCAGGAATTCTACCCCGGCGAAGCCGAGGACGCCGCCCAGGTTCTCGCCACCGACGCGCAGCTCTCGCTCGACATCGGCGACTTCGCCGAGGTCATCAAGACCTTCGACTTTTCGACGTCCGAGAGCACGGCCCGCGAGTTCAAATACGCGGCCCCCGGCGTCGGCTTCATCCGCGAGGAGGGCCTCGACGCGGACGACCAGATCGAGGACGTCACCGATCTCGTCGGCGTCCGCACCGTGCGGCCCTCAGCCGGCGAGGCGGACGACGTGCCGCTCGCCGACCTGGACGAGGGCGTTGCGATCACGCCCGACGAGCCCGAGCGCGAGGATTTCGAGGAGACCGACGACGACGACGAGGGCGATGAGACCGAGGACTTCACCGTCACCTATCTCGGCGGCGTCGACGACCTCGACAACGCGGTCGGCGTCTACGAGTACGACCAGCGCACCGGCGAGATCGGTGAGGCGCGGATCCTGTTCGCCTCCTCGGACACGACACGGACCGGGGCCTCGAAGACCGTCGAGGTGTCCGCAGGCGCCGGCCTCGGCGTCTTCCTCGTCGCCAACGCGGCCGGGTCGGGCATCGACATCGAGGCGTTCCGGGAGGGCGGGCTCTTCTTCCGCAACTTTGCCACGGACGCGCCGGCGACGCTGCACGACGGCCTCGCGCCACTGGCGAGCGACGCCGACGGCAATCTGCTGCCGCTGACGGTGTTCCACACGCTCGACGGCGCGGCGGACGGCATGAACCTGCTGAACCCCGGCGGTGCGGTGCAGGCGACCGAGCTCGAGGCCGGCCCGGACGACGACCGGAACTGCGGCGACGACGAGGACGAGGTCGTGCTGCTCGGGTTCGAGGAGCGCATGCCGACCGATCCCGAAGCCGACGGCGACCACAACGACGTCGTCCTGGCCGTGTCCGACGACCGGCTGTCCGAAGCCGCGGTGAAGGAGCTGGCCGCCATGTTCGGATCCGAGGTGTTCGCGCCCGGCGGCGCCTCCGGCGACCGCCTCGTCGGCGGCGCCTTCGACGACCTGCTGATCGGCGGCGGCGGCGACGACAGCCTGCACGGACGGGCGGGCGACGACCGTCTGCGAGGCGACGTCGGCGACGACCTCCTGCGGGGCGGCCGCGGCGACGACCGGCTGTCCGGCGGCTTCGGCGACGACCTGATCGACGGCGGCCGCGGCGACGACGTCGCGCGCTTCAGGGGGGACGCGTCGGGCTACGACGTCCGAACCCTCGCGGACGGGTCCATTCGGGTGATCGACATCGACACGGCCGACGGCGATTTCGGGACCGATCTGCTCCGGTCCGTCGAAGCGCTTCGCTTCGCCGACGACCTGCTGCTGGTATAAACGGCGCGCGGCCCGGGCGGCCGGAGACGGCCCCCGGGCGGACGGCGTTACCCGAGGTCCGCGAGCGCGCCGTATTTCGCCCCGAGCGCGGCAACCAGCGTCGCGGGGTCGGCGTCGCGGCCGGTCGCCTCGGCGATCAGCCGCGCCGGCGGAACCATGCGGCCGCGGCGGTGGATGCGCGGGCGCAGCCAGTCGACCACCGGCGCGAAATCGCCCGCGGCGACCCGGTCGTCGAGATCGGGCGTCGCCGCGCGCATCGCCGCGTCGAGCTCGGCGGCGTAGACGTTGCCGAAGGTGTAGGTCGGAAAGTAGCCGAACGCGCCCACCGACCAGTGCACGTCCTGCAGCACGCCCTGCGATGCGTCTGGCGGCCGGCGGCCGAAATCCGCCTCGAAGCGGTCGTCCCAGGCGACGGGCAGGTCGGCGACCGCGAGATCGCCGGCGATCAGCGCCCGCTCGATGTCGAAGCGCAGCATGACGTGCAGGTTGTAGTGCACCTCGTCCGCCTCTGTACGGATGAACCCGGTCTCGACCGCGTTCGCCGCGCGGTACAGCGCCTCCGGTCCGGCGAGCCCGATGTCGCCGAAGGCCGCGCACAGCTCGGGATAGAGCCACTCGGCGAAGGCCCGGCTGCGGCCGATCTGGTTCTCCATCAGCCGCGACTGCGACTCGTGCACGCCCATCGAGGCGGCGGCCCCCGCCGGGGTCAGTGCCGTCCCGGGATCGAGGCCCTGCTCGTAAAGCGCGTGGCCAAGCTCGTGGATCGTGCTGAAGACGTTGCTCAGGGGATCGGCCTCGTCGATCCGGGTGGTGATCCGGACGTCGCCCAGCCGACCCGAGCAGGACGGATGCGCCGCGAGATCGAGCCGGCCGGCGTCCCAGTCGTAGCCGAACGCGACGCCGATCCGCCGCGACAGCGCGATCTGCGCCGCCGCCGGAAACCGCCCCGTCAGGCGCGGGGGCCGGCGCTGCGCGCTCGGCCAGCCGCGCGCGCAGCGCCGTCAGCCCGGGGCGCAGCGCGTCGAACAGCTCGGCGGTGGCGGCC
>JANOEW010000722.1:0-4971 GCA_031413475.1 Amaricoccus sp. | reverse complement strand
CCTTAAGCCCGGCTTGACCCGCCGGCCCGCCATCACCTTCGCCACCTCGCGCAGGTCCTCGATCCGACCGTTCGTGCAGGACCCGATGAACACCGTATCGATCTCCACGTCCTGCAGCCGCATCCCCGGCGTCAGCCCCATGTAGTCGAGCGACCGCCGCGCCGCCTCGACCTTGCCGCCCTCGAAGTCCGAGGGGTCCGGCACCACCCCGGTGATCGGCAGCACGTCCTCCGGCGACGTCCCCCAGGTCACCACCGGCGCAATCGCCGCCGCGTCGAGCACGACCTCCTTGTCGAACCGCGCCCCCGCGTCGGTGAACAGCCCGCGCCAAGCCGCCTCCGCCATCTCCCACGCGCCACCCTTGGGCGCCTTCGGGCGACCGCGCACGTAGTCGACCGTCACCTGATCCGGCGCGATCAGCCCCGCCCGGGCGCCGCCCTCGATCGCCATGTTGCAGACCGTCATCCGGCCTTCCATCGACAGCGCCCGGATCGCCTCGCCGCAATACTCGATGACGTGCCCGGTGCCGCCCGCGGTCCCGGTCGCCCCGATGATCGACAGCGTGACGTCCTTCGCCGTCACCCCCGGCCCGAGGCTGCCTTTCACCTCGACCCGCATGTTCTTCGCCTTGCGCTGGATCAGCGTCTGGGTGGCGAGCACATGCTCGACCTCGCTCGTTCCGATCCCGTGCGCCAGCGCCCCGAACGCCCCGTGGGTCGCGGTGTGGCTGTCGCCGCAGACGATGGTCATCCCGGGCTGGGTCCAGCCCTGCTCCGGGCCGATGATGTGCACGATCCCCTGCCGCACGTCCTCGACGCCGTAGTATTCGATCCCGAACTCCGCCGCGTTCTTCGCCAGCGCCTCGACCTGGATGCGGCTCTCGGGATCGTCGATCCCCTTCGCCCGATCGACGCTGGTCGGCACATTGTGGTCGGGCACCGCCACGGTCTTCTCCGGCGCCCGCACCCGGCGGCCGGCCATCCGCAGCCCCTCGAAGGCCTGGGGGCTGGTGACCTCGTGCACTAGGTGGCGGTCGACGTAAATCAGACAGGTGCCGTCGGGGGCCTCGTGCACCAGATGGGCATCCCAGATCTTGTCGTAGAGGGTCTTCGGCGCGGACATGCGAATCTCCCGGGGCTCGGGCCGCGAACAAGAGACGGACGGCGGCCCGGGGTCAGTGCCCGGTGCGGCCACCCAGCCCCTGGGCGAAAGAAGCGCCAGGGGAGCCGGGCGTGATTATCCATGTCGATGCGGCGACCCATGTCCGGGGTGAATACCGCCATCCGGGTTCGGCCACAAGGCCGCCGGGTGGCGCGGCATGCGGTCCGGCGCTGATCTGTCCGAACTCGGACATGGCGCAAGTGTTTGTAATAATGAAGATAATTCGTTAACGGTGGCACAGACGACGTTCCACCGCCGCTAAATGAAGGCGCCTTAGACGTCCAGTTCCGGCGTGGTCGTCGACGCGGCGTCGGGCGGGGAACGCGCCGTCGGGTTCGCCGGCTGTCACGGCTGCAGGGGCTCGCCCTGGACCCCGCCGGCCAGCCCCATGTCCGCCGTTCGCCCCTCGCCGTCTGGAAGCGCGAGGGGGGCGTCCGGAGCCTCGAACCAGTCCATGACCATGCCGGCCAAGCCCTCGGGGATCCCGTGCCCGCCGGGATGCTGGGCGAAGACGATGTCGCCGCCGGGCGCGCAGTCGGACCAGCGCCGGATCAAGAAATGCCGCCGCGTCTCCAGCGCGTCCGGCGCGTCGTCGGCGCAGCCCGCGGCGGCGCGGAGGAGCGCCAGGCTCGCGAAGAGATCGCCCTGGACCAGCGCGCCGCCGCCGAGCGATCGGCCCTCGAGCGGCACGATCGCGTCGGACCAGCCGTGCGTGTGCAGCAACCGCACCGGCCCCGCGCAGGTGTCGGGGATCGGCCGCCACATCACCCCCGACGTCGGGGCGAAGGCCGCGAAGCGGTCCGGCGCGTCACAGGCGAGCCGCCAGACCATCATCGCCCCGTCCGAGAAGCCCGCCGCGACCACCGCGTCGCGCGGAAAGCCGAAGCGCGCCGCGGCGTCGGACGCGACGGCGTCGAGAAAGGCGATGTCGTCGCGGCGCGCGGGGTCGAGCCGCACATTCCAGTTCGCAGGCGCCTGCGCGCGCCGCGGCAGCGCCGAGGGCGCGATCACCGCGTAGCCGCGGCCGTTGAACCGGGTGAGCAGCGCCTGGTTGCGCATTTCGGCCTCGCCCGACCCGCCGTAGCCGTGAAGGAACAGGATCGCGCCCTTCGGCCGGCCGTCAGGCAGCGACGCCTGGTAGGCGCCGCCGTCGATCACGCAGGGCGTCGGGGTCCGGCAGTCGATCGCGTTCGCCGCATTCGCCAGCAGCAACAGGCCGAAGCCCAATCCGATCCAACCCCGACGCATGATCTGTCCCCGACCTGCACAACGACTGGAGTGGTAGCAGCGCGATCGGCGCTGGCAACACAAGTCGTCGCGAGCGCCCTCCCGGCCAACCGCCAGTCGCCGCGGGCGCCAGGCTCAGAGCGCCGCTCCGCCCTCCCAGAACGTGGGCGCCGCAGCGACGCCGCCGACGACCAGCCCGCGCCGGGTTTCGATCGGCGGCGCCAGCCGCCGGGCCACGGCCGGGTCGGCGGAGTCGAGCGCGCCAAGGCGGACGAGCAGCGCGGCGATGGCGCATTCCGAGGCGCGTGTCGCGCCGTCCTCGATTTTGAGCGCGACGCCGAGACCGCGTCCGGGCAGGATCGCGACGAAGACCCCCTCCGCGCCGGTCTTGATCGCGACCTGCCCCTGCATGGCCTCCATCAGCTCGGTGCAGGCCCGGCCCGCGCCCGCGACCAGCAGCGGATGCGCGCGCATGGCGTCGACCAGCGCCCGCGCCGCCTCGGCGCGGGTCCGCCCGAGGCCCGCGGGGTCGGCCATACGCGCCATCGCGCCGGCCAGACCTGCGACGGTGCAGGCGAAGTTCGGGGCGGAGCAGCCGTCGATCCCCCAGCCGGGGCTGGTCTCGCCGGTCATGTCCTCGAAGGCCGCGCGCACGGCGCGCTGCACCGGATGGTCGATCTCGACATAATCGGGACCGGCGCGCAGATGGCGGCCGAGCATCAGGAACCCGGCGTGCTTGCCCGAACAGTTGTTGTGCAGCTGGCACGGCGCCTCGCCGGCATCGCGCAACCGGTGGCGTTCGGGCGCATCGTCGGGAACCTGCGGCCCGCAGCGCAGGTCCGCCTCGCCGAGGCCGAGATCGGCCAGCCAGCGCGCCACGCGGCCGACATGGATCTCCGCGCCCTGATGCGAGGCGCAGGCCAGCGCCAGTCGCTCGGGACTAAGGCCCGCGGCGGCGCCGCTTTCGAGCAGCGGCAGCGCCTGCAACATCTTGCAGGACGAACGCGGGTAGATCACCGCCGCCGGGTCGCCCCAGGCCGCGACGACCTCGCCGCCGGCCGTGGCCACGACCGCGTGGCCGCGGGGGCGCGATTCGACGCGGCCGCCGCGCCAGATCCCGACCAGCGGCGCGGGTTCAGGCATCGTCGTGGTCCGGGATCAGGTCGTCGCCCAGCACCCCGCGCAGGCGGCGGAAGGCGAGGCGCATCCGCGACTTCACCGTGCCGAGCGGCAGCGACTGGGCCACCGCGATCTCGCCATGGCTGAGACCGTCATAGAACGCGGCCACCAGCACGGCGCGCTGCTCGGGCGCCAGGCTTGCGAGGCCGTCGCGGACCCGCCGCTCCCGCTCGGACTGGGTGAGGATGTCGAGGCCGTCAGGTTCGGGATCGGGTTGCCAGAGCGGGTCCTCGGGGTCGGGCGCCGGCCGTCGCGATCGCCGGATCATGTCGATGCGCCGGTTCCGCGCGATGGCGAAGATCCAGGTCGAGGCCCCGGCGCGTGTCGGGTCGAACGTCGCCGCCCGCCGCCAGATCGCCACCATCACGTCCTGCGCGATCTCGTCCGCATCGGCGGCAGCCGCGCCCGAACGCATCATGAAGGCCTTGAGCTTGCCGGCGTAGCGCTCGAACAGCGCAGCGAACGCCGCTTTGTCGCGACCGGCGATCGCCATCAGCAGCTGCGCGTCGCTCGCTACGGCAAGTCCCGGAGGCGGCGAGACGGCCATTCGATCGTGCCTTGTCTTGGGGGCGCATCGCCGCGCGTGCGATAGCGGGTGGTCGATCGCAGTTGGGACTGGAAAAAGCGCCCCGACCCGCGTTAAACTAGCGCCAGGCCGACGACAAAAACAAGCTCGACCGTCCATACGGCCCCGGCCGCGGACGCGATCGGGAGACACGAACTGGTGATCGAGCAGGAGACAATCGACCATGCCCATCGCGATGTGGAAAACACTCGCCTTCGCCTGCGCCGCCGTGGCGGCCGCGCCGGCCCTCGCCCAGGCGGCGGCCGAACGGGTCGCCGCGCACAACGACTGGACGGTGTTCCTCGCCGGGGAGCCGAAGGAATGCTACATCGTCTCACAGCCCACGGCCAGCCAGGCCAAGCGGGACGGGCAGGCGGTGGAGGTAAGCCGCGGCGACATCCGCCTGTTCGTGCGCTTCAACCCGAGCGAGAGCGTGAAGAACGAAGTCAGCTTCACCGGCGGTTATCCGTTCCGCGACGGGTCGCCGGTACAGGTGGAGGTGGGCTCCGAAAGCTTTCAGCTGTCGCCCGGTCCGGGCGAAGCCAACGGCTGGGCCTGGCCGCCGGCCGAGGACGACGCGCGGATCGTCGCGGCGCTGCGGCGCGGTTCGTCCGCGACGGTGACCGCCGTCTCGGCGCGGGGCACCACCACGCTGGACACGTTCTCGTTGTCGGGCTTCACCGCTGCGGTCAACGAGGCCGAGAGCCGCTGCAACTGAACCGGCGCGGACTGGCGCCGGGCCCGCCGAGCAGCTATCTAACGTGAGCGCTCGCAGGGGCGCATCTCGTGCCTGGATCGCCGCCGATGCCCGCCGCCCCGATCGTCCCGGACCTCGTCAC
>JANOEW010000721.1:0-2221 GCA_031413475.1 Amaricoccus sp. | reverse complement strand
CTACGCCCGGCCTCCGACTGGAGCCAGCGGCCAACTTGGCTGACGGCGCCGGACAGGATGGTTGTCGCTCAACATGCAGCGCCAGCGCCCGCAGGCGCCCCCCGAACGGCGAGCCGGGCGTCATGTCCACGGGCGGCGCCGCCCTGAAGGCCCGGGCGCAGTGCGGGCAGGCGCAGCGGGTCAAACGTCCAGCGCACAACGGTTATGGCCCGAGCGAGGCACCAATCGCGCTGGTGCCACTTGAGTTGGACGCCGAGCCCGCCCCCGCGTCCACGGGGATGCACCGCCAACCGGTGCGAATGCTGCAAGTTTGGCTCGCGCGTAGGAAAGCCGAAGACGTAGCCAAGCAGTTCGCCGGCTTCGAACGCCCCGGCGACCAACCCGCCTTCGCGCTGGTCCACCATCATCAGGTCGGCCGGGTCAACTAACTCATCCTCGCCCCAGACCGCCCGCTGCAGATCTTCCGCCACCCGGAACTCGGCCATGCCGTCTAGGTCGCGGAACTCGACTGCGCTCACGCGGCGAAGACCTGCTTCTCGACCGTTGCGCCGTCGACGAACTCCCAGTCAAGGTGGACCCCGATCCCCGGCCCCGGCGGCACGGGCATCGAGCCGTCGAGCGCCTCAAGTGGCTCCAGGATGATGTCCTTGGCGAAGTAGCGGCTCGAGCTCGATGTGTCGCCCGGCTTGGTGAAGTTCGGCAGGGTCGAGAGATGGATGTTGTGTGCCCGGCCGATCCCGGCTTCGAGCATGCCGCCGCACCAGACCGGAACGCCCCAGGCGGCGCACAGATCATGGATGCGCCGCGCCTCGAGGTACCCGCCCACCCGGCCGACCTTGATGTTGATCACCCGCGCCGCGTCCGTCTGCAGAGCCTTTCGGGCGTCCGTCGACGACCGGATGCTCTCATCAAGACAGATCGGCGTGGCAATCCGCCGCTGCAACTCCGCATGGTCGTGAATGTCGTCGAAGGCGAGAGGTTGCTCGATGTACTCTAGCCCGAAGCCGTCGAGCCGCCGTATGACAGCCGTGTCCGCGAGCCCATAGGCCGCGTTCGCGTCGACGCTGAGCCGGGCGGCCGGGAGCGCGGCGCGGACGGCCGCCACGAGTTCCACGTCGTGACCCGGCATGATCTTCAGCTTGATGCGCTTGTATCCGAGTGCGTGATGGGCCCGCGCGTTCTCGACGGTGTCGCCGATCGCGGCGATCCCGAGCGACACCCCGACGTCGACGTGGCTTCCCGTCCCGCCGAGCGCAGTCTTGAGCGGGAGCCCTAGCCGCTTCGCCCATAGGTCCCAGAAGGCCATCTCGACGACGGCCTTGGTCATCTGATGCCCGCGCCACGGAGACAGCAGCCGTTCGAGCGCGGTCGCATTCTCGAAGGCACCGCCCACGACCTGCGGCAGGAGGACCTCGCGCAGAAGCGCCGTCGATCCCGGGATCGTCTCGTCGAGATAGTCCGGGAGCGGATCGGCCACGCCCTCGGCGTAGCCCTCGCATCCGCCGCCGCGCAGGATGAGCACCGTGAAGACTTTTTCCCGCATCGTGCCGGTCGAGATCGTGAAGGGCCGCAGAAGGGGGAGGCGCACCAGCCGAAGCTCGGCGCTCTCGATGCAGAGCGGCGCTGAGGATTTATCGTTGGATAGGCTCACCCTCGTTCCCCCGCAATCTCCGCACCGCTCACCGATTTCGCGCAAGGACCCATACGCGTCCTTGCCAGGCCGCCGGCGACCGGTTTGGGCGGCGTCGCGTCGAGTTCAGGCAGCGGCCGAGGTCTTCATGATTGCGCCTTCGATCGCGACCTCAAGGATGTCGAGGCCCTCGTCCAGCACCTCGAAGGGAATGGTCAGCGGCGGCAGCAGGCGGACGACATTCGCCCGCGTGCCACAGGACAGCAGGATCAAGCCGCGCGACTCGGCCTCGGAGATCACCGCGGCGGTCAGGTCCGCGTCTGGCGCCCGGCTGCCGCGGTCCGTGACGAACTCGATCGCCTGCATCGCGCCCAGGCCCCGCACGTCCCCCATGGGCTCCATGCCCTGACGGGCCGCGACAGCCTTGAGCCGGCCTTCGATACGCTGGCCGATCTCGGCGGCGCGGGCGCAGAGGTCCTCGTCCGCGATCACGCCCAGAACCGCGTGCGCGGCGGCGATACTGATCGGGTTGCCGCCGTAGGTTCCGCCGAGGCCGCCGGGGTGGGCCGCGTCCATCACGTCGGCGCGTCC
>JANOEW010000720.1:0-3094 GCA_031413475.1 Amaricoccus sp. | reverse complement strand
CAGGCGCCCCCACTGCGCCTGAAGCCAGTGCCGAACGCCGCGCTCTCGGCCGTCGGCGACACGCTGCGGGAGAACGGGCTGCCGCCGCCGGCGACGGGCGGGGCGACCTTCCTGCAGGCGAAGACCGCCAACGAGGTGCTGAAGTCGCAGGAGCGGCGGCTGAAGCTCCAGAAGTTGAAGGGCGAACTGGTCGATCGCGCACGCGCCGAGGCGCTGGTGTTCCGGCTCGCCCGCGAGACCCGCGACGCCTGGGTGAACTGGCCGGCGCGCGCCGCGGCGCTGATCGCCGCCGAGATCGGCATCGAGCCCGCCACCATGCAGAAGGTCCTGGAGACCCATGTCCGAGCGCACCTCGACGAGCTTTCCGAGGTTCGGCTCGATCTCGGATGAGGATCCGATCCTCGCCTTCGACGGCGCGGCGGCGCTGCTGCGGGCCTGGGGCAGCGGGCTGAAGCCCGACCCGCTGCTCACCGTGTCGGAATGGACGGACCGCTACCGCACGCTGAGCTCGCGGGCGGCGGCCGAGCCCGGGCGCTACCGCACGAAGCGCACGCCGTACATGAAGGACATCATGGACGCGCTCTCGCCCGGCCATCCGGCACAGCGGATCGTGTTCATGAAGGCGGCTCAGGTCGGCGCGACGGAAGCGGGCAATTGCTTTTTGGGCTTCATCATCCACCAGGCGCCGGGGCCGGCGCTGGCGGTGCAGCCGACCGTCGAGCTCGCCAAGCGCAACTCGCGCCAGCGCATCGACCCGCTGATCGAAGAGAGTGCGGCGCTGCGCGACAAGGTGAAGCCCGCCCGCTCCCGCGACGCCGGCAACACGATGCTGTCGAAGGAGTTCGCCGGCGGCATCCTGATCATGACCGGGGCGAACTCGGCGGTGGGCCTGCGCTCGACGCCGGCGCGCTACATCTTCCTAGACGAGGTCGATGCCTATCCTGCGTCCGCCGACGAGGAAGGCGATCCGGTGACGCTGGCCGAGGCGCGGTCGCTGACCTTCGCCCACCGGCGCAAGGTGTTCATGGTCTCGACCCCGACGATCCGGGGTCTGAGCCGGATCGAGCGGGAATACGAGGCATCCGACCAGCGGCGCTATTTCGTCCCCTGCCCTCATTGTGGCGCAATGCAATGCCTGCAATTCGAACGGCTGCGCTGGGACAAGGGGCGCCCGGACACCGCAGCCTATCATTGCGAAGCCTGCGAGAAACCCATCGCAGAGCATCACAAGACGCAGATGCTGGAGCGCGGCGAATGGCGGGCGACGGCCGTTTCCGCTGATCCGCACTCCATCGGCTTCCATCTGTCGGCGCTCTACTCGCCCTTGAACGCAGTCTCTCCAGCCGGGACAAGTTCAAGGCCAGCCGCACCGCCGCTCTCGTTGAGTGGCGTCAACTCTGCGCGGCCTGACGCCAAGCGGGTTTGGACTGAGACCAGTTCGCATTGGTCTGACAGCTCCTTCCCATTGAAAGCTATGCCGTTCGCTCAAAAGGCGTTAAGCTTTGTCAAGAATCGCCTGTTGGTTGGCCCCTTGCCGGGCCGTTCACTTTTCACAAGTCCGTTGGCTGCCTTCCAGAAGGAGGTCATTCGATGCGTCACCGCGCGCGCTATTCCAGCGTCACCCGCGCCACACGACCGAGACGGCCCTGATGCTCGCCCCGCTTGGCCAGGCCATAGATGCGCTGGGCACCGAGTTCTCCGTCCTCCTGACAGCGCCCGATCCGGCGCGTCCGCCCGTGGTGACGGTCCTGGCGTCGAAATCCGGCCTTGCGGGGATCGGCGGCTATATCGGGTTGAATGCCGAGCCCGTGGCAGAACTCCATGCTCGCCGGCTTGATGCCGAGGTGGCGGTGCGCGTCTTCGCGGGGGACGTTGCCGAGCTGGCGGTGGCCGAAGCGCAAGCGGCGCGCGACATCGTGGCCGCCGATCCGGGCCTGCTGCGCCGCCGCGGCATCCTTACGGTGACGCGGCTGACCGACCTGCCGTCGGTGACGCTCGGCGCCGCCGACGGGCTTGCCCATCCCTTCGGCCGCGACCTGCGTTTCCGCGTGCGCTACGAACACCTGCCGATCCCCGCAGCGGGCGAAGGCGTCATCGGTGCCGTCCCCGCCGACCTCAGCACCGCCACCTTTTCGGGCCGCGGCCGGCTAATCTACGTCAGCGACTTCACCGAGGATCCGCTGGGCGATTTTACCCCGCTCGACAGTCCGCCCGGCACCGGCACCGCGGGAGCGTGGACCTATGACGCGGCCGCGGACGAGGTGGTGCAGACCGGCACCCGCGCCAGTGGCGGCAATGGTCTCGCCGGGACCAAGACCGGCAGCTACCTTATCCTGAACCCCGGGGCCGGCGGCGAGGTGTTGAACTTCGTCGCCCATGCCGAGATGCGCAACGGCGCTTCGGGCGGCATAGGCCTCGTGTTCCGCTTCCGCGACATCGCCAACTTCGGCTTCGTGCAACTGGAGCGCCCCGCGGATGTCCGCGTGATGGGCACTCGAGTCGCCGACACCGGCAATCTGCTCGCTTCGGGCGGGCAGGACGCCACATCCAGCTACCCGCAGGACGAATGGATCCGCCTGCGCCTCCTGGCCGACGCCGACCGCTTCGAACTGGCGATCAACGAAGTGACCGTGCTTGCAGGCCGCGATCCCGGCCTGACCGAACCCGGCTCGGTCGGCTTATTCTGCCGCCGCGCGGGTGGCGCGCGACTCAGAAATTTCAGGCTCTCGAGCCTCTGACAGCGAGGAGACAACGAAGATGGCGGAGACCTTCGTAAGTGCCAACCTGATCCTTCCGGGGACCTACATACGGGTCAATTCGGAAGGGCTGATCGGGGTGCGCGGCATTTCGGCCGGCAACATCGGCATCGTGGGAGAGGTGGCCGCGGGCGCGGGCGTCTCCCGCACCCTGTCCACCGCGTCAGAGGCCGAGGGCCTTTTCGGCGCCGCAGCGGTGGATGCCACGGGCGCGCTCAACCTGACAGCGCAGATCGGCGAGCTTTACCGCAACGGCGCCCGCACGGTCTTTGCCCGTGGCGTGACGGACTCGGCCGACCAGGCGCTGCTGACGACGGCCTTCGACGAGTTGATCAAGG
>JANOEW010000719.1:0-1564 GCA_031413475.1 Amaricoccus sp. | reverse complement strand
CACTTCCCGCACGTGCGGCCCGGACCGGGCGCGTTCGAGATGACCAGAACGCCGCAGGAGTATGCCGCTGGAATCAATTTCGAGCAGACGCTCAAGACCAGCTGGCACCACAGCGAATGGGTGTCGCGTGAAGTCCTGCAGGTCGGCGCCGGACCCGAAGGCGAGTTCGGCCCCGCAGGCGGCGGTGGCGTCGTTCTGAAGGTAAACCGGGTAAGCCAGGCGGGCGGCAAGCTCGGACCGCAGATCGGCCTCGCGCCAGGCGGCCATTGCGGCGGGTGGCGCGCCGAACTCCTCGGCCCAGCTCCAGAGCGCGAAGGGGATGGCGAGCCCGAGCCCGGCGATGCGCGCGGCGCCTGCGCCCAGCGCGGCTTCGGCCGCGGCGACGCCCTCGAGGATGCGCCGCTTGGCGTCTGCCGGGTCTGGGTATGCGTAGGTCTGGCTGGAGCGACGGCGGATCGCTCCGGCGAAGTCGACCACGACGAGATCGAGGCTTCGCCGGCCGATCTTGGCGCCTAGAAAAAACGCGCCTTCGGGGTCGAGCGCCAGCGGCACTGAGGGCTGGCCGACCCGCCCGCGCTGCGGCTCGCCGCGCTTGAGCAGCCGTTCCGCCTCCAGCTTGCGCATGATCACCGAGACGGTCTGGGCGGACAATCCGGTGAGCCGGGCGATCTCGGTCTTGGCGAGCGGCCCGCGTCGACGCACCAGGCTCAGGACCAGCCGTTCGTTCTGCGCCCGCATTCCGGCCTGGTTGGTGCCGCGCTGAATGCGCGCGCCGCCTTCTGGCGCCCCATGAGCCGTACCAGTCGCCGCCTGCCTGTCCATTTTGCCCGACCTTTCGACTTGCAGTCGCGCACATCTTGCCTCTGATAATAAATCATAGTGATTTATTTATAGACAAGGGGCGCAGATTCGTATTCCATGACTGCCCTTCGAGGCCTAAGGTGGCAGCGGTAAAGAAACCAAAGGGAGGAAAACATCATGTACTCAACGACCCTGAAGGGTGGATTTCTGGCTGCGATGGCGGTTTGCGCCCTGTCAACGGGGCCCTCGACGGCGCAGGATAAGCCGATTGTCGGCTTGATCACCAAGACCGAGACCAATCCCTTCTTCGTGAAGATGCGTGAAGGCGCGCAGGTCAAGGCCGACGAGCTCGGCCTCGAACTCCTCACGGCCGCCGGAAAGTTCGACGGCGACAATGACGGACAAGTGGCTGCGATCGAGAACATGATTTCGGCCGGCGCGAAGGGTTTTGCCATCGTGCCGAGTGACTCCAAGGCCATCGTGCCCACGATCCAGAAGGCGCGCGACGCAGGCCTCATGGTGATCGTCCTCGACACTCCGCTCGATCCGATGGACGCCGCCACCGCCACCTTCGCGACCGACAACCGCAAGGCGGGCTTGCTGATCGGCCAATGGGCCAAAGGTGCGCTGGGCGACAAGGCCGCGGACGCGAGCATCGTGCTCCTCGATCTCGCGACCAACCAGCCGACCGTCGACTACCTGCGCGACCAGGGTTTCATGGAAGGCTTCGGCATCGATGTGAAGGACCCCAACCGCTACGGCG
>JANOEW010000718.1:0-1646 GCA_031413475.1 Amaricoccus sp. | reverse complement strand
GGTGTCATTGCGGAAGAACCGCATCGCGCCGTCCTTGTGGTAGTGGTGCATCTCGGATTTCGGCGCGTTCACCGGCAGCGCCTCGTAATGGGTCCCGAGCCGGTGGCGATGCGCGTCGGCGTAGGAGAAGATGCGGGCCTGGAGCATCTTGTCGGGCGAGAACGATATGCCCGGCACGATGTTCGAGGGCGAATAGGCCGCGTTTTCGATCTCGGCGAAGTAGTTCTCGGCGTTGCGGTTCAGCTCGACGATGCCGACGTCGTGCACCGGGTAGTCGCCGTGCGGCCAGACCTTGGTGAGATCGAACGGGTTGTAGGTCGTCGTGTCCGCGTCCGCCTCGAGCATGATCTGGACCTGGACGCGCCATTGCGGGAAGCGTCCCGCCGCGATCGCGCCGTAGAGCTCTTCCTGATAGCTCTCGCGGGTCTTGCCGATCAGCGTCTCGGCCTCGGCGTTGGTGTAATGCACGTGGCCCTGCACGGTCTTGAAGTGGAACTTGACCCAGTAGCGCTCGCAGGCGTCGTTCCAGAACGAATAGGTGTGGCTGCCGTAGCCGTTCATGTGCATCGGCGACTTGGGGATGCCGCGGTCGGACATCAGGATGGTGACCTGATGCAGCGATTCGGGGCTGAGCGACCAGAAGTCCCACATCGCGGTGGGCGAGCGCATGTTGGTGGCCGGGTGACGCTTCTGGGTGCGGATGAAGTCGGGAAACTTCATCGGGTCGCGCACGAAGAACACCGGGGTGTTGTTGCCCACGAGGTCCCAGTTGCCTTCTTCGGTGTAGAACTTCATCGAGAAGCCGCGCACGTCGCGCTCGGCGTCGGCGGCGCCGGATTCGCCTGCGACGGTCGAGAACCGCATGACCATCTCGGTCTGCTTGCCGACCGTGTCGAAGAGCTTCGCCCGGGTGTATTTGCTGATGTCGTGCGTCACCGTGAACGTGCCGAAGGCGCCCCAGCCCTTGGCATGCACCACCCGCTCCGGGATGCGTTCGCGGTTCTGGTGGGCGAGCTTTTCGAGCAGCTGGTAGTCCTGGAGCAGCAGCGGGCCGCGCGCGCCGGCCGACAGCGAATTCTGGTTGTCCGGCACCGGCGCGCCGGCCGTGGTCGTCAAACGCTTGGCCATGGTCCGTCTCTCCCTGAGCTTAGCGGTTTGGATTGGAACAGACTTAACAGACCCGAGCGATAAGGGGAAATTGCATTTCCTTCTCGATGCGATAGGACTGGATTATGGAAATTACCCTTCGCCAGCTCCGCTACCTCATCTGCCTGGCGGAGGCGGCGCATTTCGGCCGGGCGGCGGCCGCGGCGAACGTCAGCCAGCCGGCCCTGTCCGTGCAGATCCGCGAGCTCGAGGCGCGGCTCGGCGCCCGGCTGGTCGAGCGGCGGGCGCGCGAGGTGGTGCTGACTCCGGCGGGCCGCGAGGCGCTGCGCCGCGCGCGGCGGATCATGGAGGAGATGCGCGAGCTGCAGCACGCGGCGCGCTGGGAGCGCGGCCTCGGCGGGCGATTGCGGCTCGGGGTGATCCCCACGGTCGCGCCCTACCTGCTGCCTGCGGCGCTGCCGCTGCTGCGGGCGCGCAACCTCGCGCTCGACCTCGGGGTGCGCGAGGCGCAGACCCGGACGTTGATCGACGAGCTCGAG
>JANOEW010000717.1:0-7744 GCA_031413475.1 Amaricoccus sp. | reverse complement strand
CCGTCGCGGCGGCCTTGAACGGCAGGCCACGCAAGACCCTCGGCTGGAAAACGCCCGCAGAATCACTGGACGAAGTTCTACTGAAGGCAGAAAGTCCAGGTGTTGCGACGACCGGTTGAGTTCGCCCTGCTCGTGTCGATCGGCTACTCGGTTGTTCCCTCGAGCCAGCGCTCGGCCCTGGCGAACACCGCCGGGTCGGATCGCACCGCGGTCGGGGTCATGTCGGGCAACTGGTGGGCGATGCCCTTGTGGCAGTCGATGCAGGTGCGCTCGCCGGTGAACAGGAAGCGCTCGTGCGCCGCCACCGCGCGGGCGCTTTGGCGGGTGATGTCCATCGACTCGGCCGAATGGCAATTGCGGCACTCGAGCGAATCGTTCGCCTTCAGCCGGGCCCATTCGTGCTGCGCCAGCACCAGCCGGTGCTCGAGAAACTTCTCGCGCGTGTTGATGGTGCCGAACAGCGTGGCCCAAACCTCCTTGGACGCCTGCATCTTGCGAGCGATCTTGCTGGTCCAGCCGTGCGGCACGTGGCAATCGGGACAGGTCGCCCGCACGCCCGATCGGTTGGTGTAGTGGATCGTCGGCTTCAGCTCCTGAAAGACGTTGTCGCGCATCTCGTGGCAGCCGGTGCAGAAGGCCTCGGGGTTGGTCACCTTGAGCGCGGTGTTGAAGCCGCCCCAGAAGATCACGCCCGTCAGGAAGCCGCCCAGGGTGAGGAAGCCGAGGCTGTAGTGCACGCTCGGCCGGCGGATGATCGCCCAGGTCCGCCTGACGATGCGCCACATCACGGCGTCCCCGACGTCAAGCTCTGACGGATCACCGTGTCGACGTCCTTGAAGCCGTTGCCGACAATCGGCTGACCGTCGTGCTGCGGCACGTGGCACCGGGTGCGGAAGAAGCGGCGCGGGGTGACGACGGCGAGCGCCTGGCCGTCGCGATTCATCAAGTGGGTGATCGAGACCATCGGAGCCTCGCTGAACTCGATCGCGACCCGGCTGTGACAAGTCAGGCATTTGTTGACGTTGAGGTCGATCTGGTAGTTGTAGATCTGATGCGGGATCAGCGGCGGCTGCTCGGGCCAGGCGCGCACTTGCCGGATGTCGGAGTTGATCACCGACGGAATCGGCGGTGGCGGCGCGACCGCGTAGAGCGGCGTCCCCCGGCGCAGGGTGGCGAGGCCGTCCTGGGCGAGCGCCGCGGTGGCGCCGACCAGAGCAAGCGCGACGATGAACCTGTGCATGGTCCCCCTCATGCCGCTTCGATGCGGACGGCGCATTTCTCCGTCTGCTTCGAGATGGGACAGGTGGCGTCGAGCGTGACCTTGTTGATCAGCTGACGTGCGTCGAACCACGGGACGAAGACGAGGGCGCGCGGCGGCGTGTTGCGGCCGAGGGTCTCGACCCGCGTCTCCATCGCCCCGTGCCGCGAAACGATCCGCACCGCCGAGCCGCGCCGCAGGGTCAGCGCGGCCGCGTCGTCGGGATGCATGAAGCACAGCGCGTCGGGCACGGCGCGGTGCAGTTCGGGCACCCGCTGGGTCATCGAACCCGAGTGCCAGTGCTCGAGCACCCGCCCGGTGGCGAGCCAGAACGGGAACTCCGCGTTCGGGCTCTCGGCCGGCGGCTCGTAGGGCAGCGCGAAGATCACCGCGCGGTTGTCCGCATGGCCGTAGAACTTGAACTGCCGGTGCCCGCCGCATAGGGATCAGTGTCGCGGTTGAAGCGCCAGCGGGTCTCATGGCCGTCGACCACCGGCCAGCGCAGACCGCGCACCTGATGATAGAGGTCGAACGGCGCGAGGTCGTTGCCGTGGCCGCGGCCGAACGTGGCGTATTCCTCGAACAGCCCCTTCTGGATGTAGAAGCCGAAGGCGTCGGCCTCGGCATTGTCGTATTCGAGATCGACCTCGGCGCGCTGGAAGGCGTCGACCTGGCCGTTGGCGAACAGCACGTCGAACAGCGTCTTGCCGGCGAGTTCGGGCGTGATCAGCTCCGCCGGCCAGACCTCCTCGAGCGTGAAGCGCTTCGAGAAGCGCTTCGAGAACTCGACGAGCTGCCACAGGTCGGACCGGGCCTCGCCCGGCGCGTCGACCATCTGGCGCCAGAACTGGGTGCGGCGCTCGGCGTTGCCGTAGCCGCCCTCCTTCTCGACCCACATCGCCGCGGGCAGGATCAGGTCGGCGGCCTCGCAGGTCGAGGTCGGGTAGACGTCCGAGACGACGATGAAGTTCTCCGGGTTGCGGTAACCGGGCAGGCCTTCCTGCAACAGGTTCGCCGCGGCCTGGATGTTGTTGTTCACCTGCACCCAGTAGACGTTGATCTTGCCGTCCTTCAGGTCGCGGTTCTGCTGCACCGCGTGGGATCCGATCCAGTCGGGCACGGTCCCCGGCGGCAGCTTCCACATCTCCTCGGCGAACGCCCGGTGCTCGGGGTTGGTCACCTGCAGGTCGGCCGGCAGACGGTGCGCGAAGGTGCCGACCTCGCGCGCGGTGCCGCACGCCGAGGGCTGTCCGGTCAGCGATAACGGCGAGTTTCCCGGCGTCGCGATCTTGCCGGTCAGGAGGTGCAGGTTGTAGACGAGGTTGTTCGCCCAAGTCCCGAGGGTGTGCTGGTTGAAGCCCATCGTCCAGGTCGACATCACCTTGACGTCCGGCGCGGCGTAGAGTTCGGCCAGCGCCTCGAGGCGGGGCTTCTCGACCCCCGTCATTTCGGCCGCCTTGTCGAGCGTATAGCTGCGTCAGACGATCGTCGCCATACATGATCTTGGAGGGGAAATAGCCCTTGACGCAGTTCAGTCCGCGGTTGACCTCGGCCTCGGTGTCGCCGTGGGTGGCGACCACCCGGCCGTTCTTGGTCGCGACCATCACCGAGCAACCGGTGCCGCAGAAGCGGCAGGGAGGCTTGGCCCAGCGCAGGCCGGTCAGCGCAGCGTCGGTGGTGAGGTTCTGCGCCAGCGCCGGCGCGGGCAGGCCGGCCGCGACGGCGGCGGCCGCGATCGCCTGGGCATTGATCACGTCGCGTCGGCTGATCCCGGTCATGGGGTGGCTCCGCGGGGGCGTTCAGGCATCCATTTGGTGGAAAACCAGCGCGACGCTGACCACGCCGGTCATGCGCTGCGTCGCGGTCATCGCGGCGACGATTTCGTCCTCGGTTCTGGTCTCGAGCGTGACCACGATCTTGCCCGACGGATCGGTCATCGCGACCTCAGCGACGCTCAGGCGGCCGATGCGGGCGGCGACGGCAGCCAGCCGCGCCGGATGGGCGCGCACGACGAGGCTGCAAATGTGGCCGAAGGTGTCCTCGGGCAGGCCGAGCAGGGTGCGGCGGCTCACTTCGGGGCTGGCGTCGGCTGGCATGGCGACGGTCCCTTCAGCCGGTCGGCGGGCCGAGGAGGAGCTGCGGCATCCAGACGAGGAAGCCGAAGCCAACGACGACCGCGACGCTCAGTACGGGGAAGAGTAAGAATGCAAGCAGCAGGAGAAGCGCGGCGTTCCTCAGCCCTGCTCGCAGGGAGAACGCTGTCCTTCATGATCTTTGAGCGCTCAGCGCACTTGGCAGCCGAAATCGAGTCTTGACATGTGCGCTGGCGCCCGGCGCACCGAGCCGGTAGCCTGCGAGAATGACCATTGACGCCGCCGATCTGGCCGCCCTCGCCTGGTTGCTCGAGCTCGGCGCCGACGAGTCGATCGGCGACGTCCCGGTCGATCGGTTCGAGGCCGTCGCCGCCCCGCCAGCGGCTTCGAATCCGCCGCCCGCGCCCGTCGCCGCGCCGTTTGCTTCTGTGGCGTTGGACGGCGCCGCGATCGCGGCGGCCAGCGCCGACCTGCCGGGCCTGCGGGCGGCGATGGCGGCCTTCGACGGCTGCGCGCTGAAACGCGGGGCGAAGAGCCTGGTCTTCGCCGACGGAACCCCGGCGGCGCGGGTGATGATCGTCGGCGAGGCCCCTGGGCGCGAGGAAGACCTCGCAGGCCTGCCGTTCGTCGGGCGCTCGGGTCGGCTGCTCGACCGGATGCTCGCGGCCATCGGTCTGTCGCGGGCCGCCGAAGATCCGGCGGCGGCGGTCTACATCACCAACGTGCTGCCCTGGCGGCCGCCGGCGAACCGCGACCCCTCCGGCGACGAGGCGGCGATGATGGCGCCGTTCCTGTTCCGCCACATCGAGCTCGCGGCCCCCGAGGCGCTGCTGCTGATGGGCGCCGCGGCCGTGCGCACGGTGCTGGCCACGACCGAGGGCGTCAACCGCACGCGTGGACGCTGGACCGACTGGCGCGGCGTGCCCACGCTCGCCACCTTTCATCCCGCGGCGCTGTTGCGCGACCCGCTGAAGAAGCGCGAGGTCTGGGCCGATCTGCTGGCGCTGCGTGCACGGCTGGACGCGGGCGGCCATGGCGGGCGTTGACCCGGAGCGCGGGTTCCTGCCGGTGCGGATCGCGGTCCTGACCGTGTCGGACAGCCGAGGCCCCGCCGATGACCGCTCGGGCGACCTTCTGGTCGAGCGGCTCACGGCGGCGGGGCACGTCCTGGCTGGGCGGGCGATCTGCCGCGACGAACGGGCCGAGATCGCGGCGCGGCTGCGAACCTGGATCGCGGACCCGGAGATCGACGTGGCGATCTCGACCGGCGGCACCGGGCTGACCGGGCGGGACGTGACCGTGGAGGCGCACCAGGACGTCTACGAGAAGGCGATCCCGGCCTTCGGGACGCTGTTCACCCTGGTCTCCTACCAGAAGATCGGAACCTCGGCGGTTCAGAGCCGGGCCTGCGCCGGGGTGGCGGGCGGGACCTATCTCTTCGCCCTGCCGGGCTCGCCGTCGGCCTGCCGCGACGCCTGGGACGCGATCCTCGGTCCCCAGCTCGACTATCGGCACCGCCCGTGCAACTTCGTCGAGATCATGCCCCGGCTCGAGGAGCACAAGCGGCGCAAGTGAGCGGGCGCGGGTCCGGCCGGGCACCGCGCGTTTCGAAGCCGGATCACGGCCGGGCGTCTCGGATTGACACGACCGATCCAGCGGTTATACCGCCTTTCTCCTCGGCCCGGTTGGGGCGGAGGGATCGGCGTCCGCGGTCCCCGCAAGGGGAGTCCTGTCGGTCGGGGGAACCCGGCAAAGGAGGGCGCCAGTCATATTGGAACGATACGAAGGACCAGACCCGTGACCAAGCGCACGTCCGCGAAATACAAGATCGACCGCCGCATGGGCGAAAACATCTGGGGCCGACCGAAGTCCCCGGTGAACCGCCGCGAATACGGCCCCGGCCAGCACGGCCAGCGCCGCAAGCAGAAGCTCAGCGACTTCGGCACGCAGCTGCGCGCCAAGCAGAAGCTCAAGGGCTACTACGGCGACCTGACCGAGAAGCAGTTCCGCCGCATCTACGCGGAAGCCGAGCGCATTCGCGGCGACACCGGCGAGAACCTGATCGGCCTGCTGGAGCGCCGCCTCGACGCAGTGGTCTACCGGGCGAAGTTCGTGCCGACTCCGTTCGCCGCTCGCCAGTTCGTCAACCACGGCCATGTCACCGTGAACGGCCAGCGCGTCAACATCGCCTCGTATCAGGTCAAGGAGGGTGACGTCGTCCAAGTCCGCGACAAGTCGCGCCAGATGGCCCTGGTGCTGGAATCGATCGGCTCGCCCGAGCGCGACGTGCCGGAGTATCTGTCGGTCGACCACTCCAAGCTGACCGCCGAGTTCGTGCGCGCCCCCAGCTTGTCGGACGTGCCCTATCCGGTGATGATGGAACCGAACCTCGTGGTCGAATACTACGCGAAGAACTGACCCGCCCCGAAGCCCGAATCCCCCGGGGCCGCGCGCGCAGCGCGGCCCTTTTTTTGACCGCAGCCCGGAGACGCACGCGCCATGGCCACGATCTATCCCAACCACGGCCGGATCGACGGTGCGGTGGTCGTCATCGGCTTCGGCTCGATCGGACAGGGGACGCTGCCGCTGATCGAGCGGCACTTCATCTACGATCCTCGCGATCTCCACGTGGTCGAGCCTTCGGACGAGCACGCCACCTTCCTGGCGCAGCGCGGCGTCAACCACATCCACATCGGGCTGACGCCGGAGAACTTTCGCGACGTGCTCGCGCCGCTGTTCGGCAATGGCGGTTTTTGCGTCAACCTGTCGGTCGACGTGAACTCGCTGGAAATCCTGCGATTGTGCCGCGAGCTCGGCGTGCTCTACATCGACACGGTGACCGAACCCTGGGCGGGGTTCTACTTCGATCTGTCGCAGCCGCCGGAGGCGCGCAGCAACTACGCGCTGCGCGAGGCGATGCGCGCCGCTGCGCGCGCCGAGCCGGGGGGGCCGACGGCGGTCAGCTGCTGCGGCGCCAACCCCGGCATGGTGTCCTGGCTCCTGAAGGAGGCGCTGCTCAAACTCGCCGCCGACACCGGGCTGGTGGTTCCGGCGCCCGCGAGCCGGCACGACTGGGCGCGGCTGATGCAGGCGCTGGGGGTGAAGGGCGTGCATATCGCCGAGCGGGACACCCAGGCGGGGCGCGACGCGAAGCCGGTCGGCGCCTTCGTCAACACCTGGTCGGTCGAGGGGTTCGTCTCCGAGAGCTTCCAGCCGGCCGAACTCGGCTGGGGCAGCCACGAGCGCTGGTTCCCGCCGAACGGCCATCGCCACCAGGGCGGTTGCCAGGCGGCGATCTACCTCGACACGCCGGGGCTGCTGACCAAGGTCCATACCTGGACCCCGGCGGCCGGGCCGCAATACGGGTTCCTGGTGACCCACAACGAGGCAATCTCGATCGCCGACTACTACACGGTGGGCGAAGGCGCGGCGCCGGAATACCGGCCGACCTGCCACTACGCCTATCATCCCTGCGACCAAGCGGTGCTGAGCCTGCACGAGATGCTGGGAACCGGGAAGGTGCAAGAGGTCCAGCGGATCCTCGACGAGAACGAGATCCTCTGGGGCGCGGACGATCTCGGGGTGCTGGTCTACGGGCACGCGAAAAACGCGCTATGGTGTGGCTCGCGGCTGTCGATCCAGGAGGCGCGGGCGCTGGCCCCGTTCCAGAACGCGACCGGGCTGCAGGTGACCTCCGCGGTGCTGGCCGGCATGGTCTGGGCGCTGGAGAACCCGACGGCCGGGATCGTCGAGACCGACGAGATGGACCACGCCCGCTGCCTCGCGATCCAGCTCCCCTACCTCGGCCGGGTCGAGGCGCATTACACCGACTGGACCCCGATTGCGACCCGCTGGGCCCAGTTCAACGAGGAGATCGACGAGGACGACCCCTGGCAGTTCAAGAACGTGCTGGCGACGTGAGGGGGCGCTTGGATGGTTCGGTGGTGCGGACAGGGGTTTGTCCGCACGCGGACAAATGGGCAAGTTTCTGATTAAAAATAATGATTCCGAACACGTTTACCGCATAGCAAGCTTTCTTAACCGCATGTCCGGGGGCGCTGGTCGGTCGTTGTGATAGGCTATGCGGCGATAGCCAAGGTGATCTCGATGGCCGACGCCGGTGAACCAGAAGAAGTTCCTAAGCTGCCAGGCATTGACTTCGTCGTGCCCTTGGCTGACCAAGTGGATGGAATCCAACACTTGGTGCCCTCGCCTTACGGCTGCGATGATCCTGTCGGGATCGGCGGTCCAGGTGAAGGGCTTCGGTTCTGCGTTGTGCTCATGGACGAAGCGGTTGATGGCGGCCTGGAGGTCGACGATGGAGTGGAAGACCCCGCGCTTGAGCCGGCGCTTCGAGAGTTTGGCGAAGAAGCCCTCGACGGCGTTGAGCCAG
>JANOEW010000716.1:0-5867 GCA_031413475.1 Amaricoccus sp. | reverse complement strand
GCCGCGCGCCAGCGCCGCGCCGCCGATCACCAGCAGCAGCGGATCGAGGTTGCCCTGCACGCAGGCGCGCCCCTGCACCTCGCGCGCCGCCCAGGCCGGATCGACGCTGGTGTCGAGCGCCACCGCGTCGACCCCGGTCGCCGCCGCGAACCCGGCGTAGTTCGCCCCGGCCCCGCGCGGAAACCCGATCACCGGCAGCCCCGGATGCGCCGCCCGGAGCGCCTCGACGATCCGCCGCGCCGGGCCGACGCAATAGCGCTCGAACTGCGCCCCCGGCAGCGCGCCGGCCCAACTGTCGAACAGCTTCACCACCTCGGCGCCGGCCGCGACCTGCGCCGACAGGTAGCCGATCGTCGCCTCGGTGATGCGCGCGATCAGCGCGTCGAACGCCGCCGGGTCGCCGTACATCAGCCGCCGCGCCGGCGCCTGGTCGGGCGTGCCGCGGCCGGCGACCATGTAGGTCGCCACCGTCCACGGCGCGCCGGCGAAACCGATCAGCGCCGTCTCACGCGGCAGCGTCTCGGCGAGGATCGCCACGGTCTCGTAGACCGGCGCGAGGGTCGTGTGGATCGCCTCGGCCGGGCGCAGGGCGGCGACCTCGGCGGCGGTCGTAACGGTGGAGAGGCGGGGGCCTTCACCCTCGACGAAGGTGAGGTCGAGCCCGAGCGCCTGCGGCACCAGCAGGATGTCGGCGAACAGGATCGCCGCGTCGAAGCCGTAGCGACGGATCGGCTGCAGCGTCACCTCGGCGGCGAGTTCGGGCGTGTAGCACAGGTCGAGAAAGCTGCCCGCCTTGGCGCGGGTGGCGCGGTATTCGGGCAGGTAGCGGCCCGCCTGGCGCATCATCCAGACCGGGGGCACGGGCAGGGTTTCGCCGGCCAGCGCGCGCAGCATCCGCTTGGTTTCGGCCATGGTTCCCCGCCTTGCGATCCGTCGGGCGCGACCTTACACAGGGGGCCCGCGAAGGGAAGGGACCCCGCGACCGATGATCGACGCCATCCCCTCGCCCGACCGGCCGCTGCGGATCGGCACCCGCGGCAGCCCGCTGGCGCTTGCCCAGGCGGTCGAAGCCCGCGCCCGGCTGATGGCCGCGCACGGCCTGCCAGAGGCGGCGTTCGCGATCGTGGCGATCAAGACCACCGGCGACCGCGTGCTCGACCGGCCGCTGTCGGAGATCGGCGGCAAGGGGCTGTTCACCCGCGAGATCGAGGAGGCGCTGCTGGCGAGCGCCGTCGACATCGCGGTGCATTCGATGAAGGACATGCCGACGCTGCAACCGGACGGGCTCGGGATCACCTGCTATCTGCCGCGCGAGGACGTGCGCGACGCCTTCGTCACCCTCGGCCCGGCCCGCGACCTCGCGGCGCTGCCGCGCGGCGCGGTCGTCGGCACCTCGAGCCTGCGCCGCCGCGCCCAGCTCCGCCATCGCCGGCCGGACCTGAACGTGGTCGAGTTCCGAGGCAACGTGCAGACCCGGATGAAGAAGCTTGAGGGCGGACTCGCCGCCGCCACCTTCCTCGCCATGGCGGGCCTGCGCCGGCTCGGGATGGCGGCGGTCGCCACCGCCCCGATCGAGCCCGACATGATGCTGCCCGCCGTCGCCCAGGGCTGCATCGGCGTCGAGCAGCGCCTCGGCGACGACCGGGTCTCGGCGCTGCTCACCGCGATCCACCACGCCCCGACTGGCTGGCGGCTGGCGGCGGAGCGGGCGTTCCTGCTCGGGCTCGACGGCTCCTGCCAGACGCCGATCGCCGGCCTCGCCGAACTTGACGGCGCCGGCCTGCGCCTGCGCGGCGAGATCCTGCGCCCCGACGGCAGCGAGGCGCTGGCGACCGAGCTGCGCGGTTCGGCCGGCGACGGGCCCGCGCTCGGGGCGGCGGCCGCGGCCGAGCTGCGCGGCCGGGCGGGACCGGGATTCTTCGACGCCTGAACCGCTACTCGGCGGCGACCTCGATCGTGATCGAGGGCGCGGCGGCGTCGGCGGAGTCGATCTCGGACATCAGCCGGGTGGCGTCGGGCGAGCCGGGCGCGGCGTAGTTGTAGTTCCTGAAAAGCGCGGTGATCTTGGTGAAGTGCCGGCGCACCGCCTCCTTGTCGGCGAAGCCGTAGTCGCGGGTCGCGATCGCGTAGACCCGGTCGAACAGGAGCTGCTGCCGGGCGAGCGGGGCCGAGGCGTCGATGTCGTCGAAGGCGTCCTGCTGGAGGTAGACCATGTCGACGAAGGTCGCTGCCTGCGACAGGGTGAAGTCCTCGATGCTGATGCCTTCCTCGCCGGTGACCTGTTCCATCCGCGCGATCTCGTCGCCGCGTTTCAACAGCGTCATCAGCTCCTCGACGCGATCGGTCCAGTCGGGGCCGAGGTGCTCGGCCGCCCAGACCTCGAGCTGGCGCAGGTAGCGCGACCACGACATCAGCGGATCGATCGCCGGGTAGAAGCGCTTGTAGGCGCGGTCGTAGCTGAGACCGAGGAAGCATTTGACCGCGGCCAGCGTCGACTGGGTGACCGGTTCCTCGAAGTTGCCGCCCGCAGGCGAGACCGAGCCGAGGATGGTGAGCGCCCCGACCGAGCCGTCGTTGGTCCGGATCACGCCGGCGCGCTCGTAGACGCCCTTGATCGCGCTGTCGAGATAGGCGGGGAAGGCCTCCTCGCCGGGGATCTCCTCCAGCCGGCCGGAGGTCTCGCGCATCGCCTGGGCCCAGCGCGAGGTCGAGTCGGCGATGATCAGCGTCCGCAGCCCCATCTGCCGATAGTATTCGCCGATGGTGATGCCGGTGTAGATCGAGGCCTCGCGCGCGGCGACCGGCATCGACGAGGTGTTGCAGACGATCACCGTGCGGTCCATCAGCGACCCCCCGGTCTTGGGGTCCTTCAGGTGCGGGAACTCGGTGATGGTCTCGACCACCTCGCCCGCGCGCTCGCCGCAGGCCACGAGCACGACGACGTCGACGTCGGCGTGCCGCGCGATCAGGTTCAGGAGCACGGTCTTGCCGGCGCCGAACGGCCCCGGCAGGCAGGCCGCGCCGCCCTGGGCGATGGGAAAGAACGTGTCGATCATCCGCTGCGTGGTGATCATCGGCGTGTCGGGATAGGCGCGTTCCGACCAGCCCTTGGCCAGCAGATTGCGGGTCAGCGCCTGGCGCACCGGCCAGTCCTGCGCGAGCGTCATGGTTCGCTCCGCGCCTGACCGCGCCTTGATCCGCGCCACCGGATCCTCGACCGTGACCGAGCCGTCGCGGATCCAGGTCACCGCGAAGTCCTCGTCGAGGTCGAACGGGACCATGATCTTGTGCAGGATCGGCCCCTCGGGGGTCGTGCCGATCGGATCGCCGCCGCGCACGCGGTCGCCGATCCGCACGGTCGGCGTGAACGACCATTTCGTCGCGGCGTCCAGCCGCGGCGCGGCGACGCCACGCGGCAGGAACGTGCCGTGCGCCACCGCCAACGCCTCGAGCGGGTTCTGCAACCCGTCGTAGACCTGGCCGAGCATGCCCGGTCCCAGCCGCACCGCCAGCAGCAGCCCGGTCTGTTCGACCGGATCGCCGAGCCCGACGCCGACGGTGCTCTCGTAGACCTGCGCGTCGGCGTAGTCGCCGAGCACGCGCAGCACCTCGGCCTTGAGCCGCTCGTGCGGGGTGCGGGCCGGGCGGATGTAGATCACCTCGTTCTTGACCAGCCGGCCCTTGCCTGGCTCGGTCAGCTTCAGCCGGACGATGTCCTCCTGCACCGCGGAGATGTGCGCGACGGTCTCAACGGGCTCGGTCATGCGACGAGTTCCTGCATCATCTGGGGGACGTCCGCGAGCGCGGCGTCCAGCATCTCGGCGAAGCGCGCGGCTGCGGCGTCGGCGTCGTAGCGCGACCAGCGATCCGCCAGCGACCAGCGCATCAAGTAGAACGCCACCGCCTCGAAGTCGAAGGTGTGGCCGAAGGCGCGCTTCTCGATCGCCGCCCAGGCAGTTTCGAGCAACAGCCGCTCCAGCCCGACCGAATCGCCGCCCTCGAGCATGTCGCGCGCCGCGGCAAGCCACGGATAGGTCCGTCCGAGTCCGAAATCCGGCGCGCCCCAGTTCGCGCGGATCGCGCGCAGGTGGCGGCCGTAGCCCCAGCGCGCGTCCTCCGCCGGGGCTTCCTCGCCGGCGCGGCGCCGGCGCAACGCGGCCACCAGCGTGCGGATCTCCAGCCGCTCGATCACCGCCGCCCGCACCGCCTCGCTGCGCAACTCGCCGAGCAGCCGATCGACGCGGGCCAGATACGCCGCGTCGTCGATGCCGATCTCCAGCGCCTCCCAGGACAGCAGCCGGCGCAGCGACTCGATCTCGGCCTGGTCTTCGGGCGCGAGCCACTTCAGCCGCTCGGCCAGCCGCGCCCGGTTGATCGGCGGCGCCTTCGCCGCGAGCAACCCGATCGCCGGCAGGCTCGCGACCAGCGTGACGTACCGGTCGGTGGTCACTTCACCACCCCTTCGAGCAGCGCGCGGAAGCGTGGCTGCAGGTGCGCGAGGATCACGTCGGCCACCGCCTGGTCGGTAAGGTCGACGCTGACGCCGCGGTCGGTCAGGTGCAGCCGGATGCCGCCGGTGTCGTCCTCCGCCCGCCCGAAGGTCACGCCGTCGCGCAGCATCGCGGCTGCCGAGCCGGCGGCGAAATGGCTGAGCGAGCCCTCGCGCAGTTCCTCGGGCTTGCGACGCAGATCGTCGAGCCCGACCGCGTCGCGCGGCAGGATCGCTTCGATCTCGGTGGCGCGGTCGACCCCCGCCTCGTCGCGCGCCCGCCCGGCTACCGCCAGGATCATCCGCTTCAGCAGATCCTCGTCACGCATCGCTTCGGCGACGGTCTTGCCGACGTCGTCGGCGAAGCGGCGGGCGAGCTGTTCCTTGAGGTCCAGAACCGTGTCGCGCGCCGCGGCCTTGAGCGCGTCCTCGCCGGCGCGGCGGTGTCCCTCGATCTCCTTGCGCGCGGCGACGAGCTTGGCCTTGGCCTCGGCCTCCGCCGCGTCGAGCACGCTGCGCGCCCGCGTCTCGGCCTCGGCGACGATGCGCTCGGCCTCGGTCCGGCCCGCGCTCACCCCGTCGTCGCGCAGCCGCGCGATCAGCGCCTCGACGCCGGAGGTCTTGCGCGCCTCGGGAATCTGCTCGGCCATGGTTTCCCTCACCCCTCGATGCCGCCGGCGAGCACCAGCGCGAACACGAAGGCGAACACCGCGAAGCCTTCGACGATCGCCGCCGGGGCGAGCGCGAGGCCGAAGATCTCCGGCTTGTTCTTGGACGCGGCGATCGCCGAGGCGAGGGCGCGGCCCTGCCAGAGGCCGATGTAGAGGCTGGCGATCCCGTAGAGGAAGCCGATCGCGAACAGCGCCCCGCCGTTTTCGGGCGTGACCGCCCGCTGCAGCGAGAACATGATCACGATGCCGTAGATGATGTTGGACGACGGGATCGCCGCGGCGCCGATGAAGCGTCCATAGCCGCCGTCGACCTCCTGCATCGCGCCGATCGCGGCCTGGCCGGCCAGCGCCACGCCCAGCGCGCTGCCCCATGCGCCGAAGGCGATCGGAGCATAGAGGCCCACCCAGCCGAGAATGACGATGAGTTCGTTCATGCAGGCGACTCCCTTTTTGCGAACGCGCGGAACGGATAGCCTTCTTCGGTCACGCCCCAGCCGAAGAACTCGATGTAGTTGAGGCGCAGGCCCTGCACGACGCCGCCCATGATCCCGATCAGGATGTTGATCGTGTGGCCGACCAACAGAATCAGGACCGCCAGCAGGATGCCGAGGCCGGGGACGTTCGCGTGGATCTCGCCGGCGAGCTGATTGAACGTCGCGCCGAGCGACGCGCTGGCCAGCCCGAGCGCGAAGAGTCGCAGATAGCTC
>JANOEW010000715.1:0-1744 GCA_031413475.1 Amaricoccus sp. | reverse complement strand
GGTGGCGGCCATCGGCGACCTGTTTCGCATCTACAGCTATGCCCAGCGTGAGCAGGCCGGTTTCCAGTGGGTGACCATACCCAGAGACGTGGTCATGAGCAGCGCCGAGACCTTCGATCCGGTGGTCGAGCCGGGGGGCGGCCTGCACGTGCGACGGATCGCGCCGCTGCCGCCGCCCTGGAACGGCGGCGAATTGCGTTGAAACGGCCCCGGCAGACCTTATGTTAGCATCATCGATCGCGCGGCCCCGGAGGCGGCGTCGATCCCATCGGAGAACGGGTCGTGGGCAACACCAAGAATATCGCTTTCTGGATCATCCTGTTCCTGCTGATGGTCGCGCTGTTCAACGTCTTCTCGAACGGCAGCCGGACGAACATGGGGCGGGAAATCAGCTACTCTGACTTCCTGAACCGGGTCGAGGGCGGCCAGGTCGCGGCGGTGCGGCTCGACGGCGAGCGGGTCTACGTGACCGCGAGCGACGGCGTGACCTACCAGACGGTGCAGCCGCGCAACACCGACGTGTTGCCGACGCTGCGCGAGAACAACGTCGAGATTCAGGCGGCGCCGCAGGAGCAGTCGGGCTTTCTGTCGGCGCTGGGACTGTGGCTGCCGTTCCTGTTGCTGATCGGCGTCTGGATCTTTTTCATGAACCGGATGCAGGGCGGCGGGCGCGGCGGCGCCATGGGTTTCGGCAAGTCGAAGGCGAAGCTGCTGACCGAAAAGTCAGGCAAGGTGACGTTCAACGAGGTCGCCGGTATCGATGAAGCCAAGGAGGAGCTCGAGGAGATCGTCGAGTTCCTGCGCGACCCACAGAAGTTCTCGCGGCTGGGCGGCAAGATCCCGAAGGGCGCGCTGCTCGTAGGTCCGCCGGGCACCGGCAAGACGCTGCTGGCGCGCGCCATCGCGGGTGAGGCGGGGGTGCCGTTCTTCACCATTTCGGGTTCCGACTTCGTCGAGATGTTCGTCGGCGTCGGCGCATCCCGCGTCCGCGACATGTTCGAGCAGGCGAAGAAGAACGCGCCCTGCATCGTGTTCATCGACGAGATCGACGCGGTCGGACGGCATCGCGGCGCCGGTTACGGCGGCGGCAACGACGAGCGCGAGCAGACGCTGAACCAGCTCCTGGTCGAGATGGACGGCTTCGAGGCCAACGAGGGCGTGATCCTGATCGCCGCGACCAACCGGCCCGACGTGCTCGACCCGGCGCTGCTGCGGCCGGGCCGGTTCGACCGGCAGGTGCAGGTGACCAATCCCGACATCAAGGGGCGGGAGAAGATCCTCGGGGTGCACGCGCGGCGGGTGCCGCTGTCGGCGGACGTCGATCTGCGGGTGATCGCGTGCGGCACGCCGGGCTTTTCGGGCGCCGATCTCGCCAACCTCGTGAACGAGGCGGCGCTGATGGCGGCGCGAACCGGCAAGCGATTCGTCACCATGGCCGACTTCGAGAGCTCGAAGGACAAGGTGATGATGGGCGCCGAGCGGCGCTCGATGGTGATGTCGGACGACGAGCGCAAGCTGACCGCCTATCATGAGGCGGGCCACGCGATCGTCGGCATCAACACGCCGCAGCACGACCCGATCCACAAGGCGACGATTATCCCGCGCGGCCGGGCGCTGGGGCTGGTGATGAGCCTGCCCGAGCGGGACCAGCTGAGCGTGACCAAGACCAAGTACAAGTCGATGATCGCCATGGCGATGGGCGGCAAGGTGGCCGAGGAGCTGGTGTTCGGCCCGGAGCAGGTGA
>JANOEW010000714.1:0-4094 GCA_031413475.1 Amaricoccus sp. | reverse complement strand
CGCCACCATCGACAATCGCAACTGGGAGCTGCGCGACCAGTCCGGCCCGGTCGCACGCCTCAGCCAGGCCCGCGCCATCGCGCTCGACATGGAGAGCGCCACCATTGCCGCCAACGGCTTCCGCTTCCGCGTGCCCTATGGCACGCTGCTCTGCGTCTCCGACAAGCCGCTGCACGGCGAGCTGAAACTGCCCGGCATGGCCACCGCCTTCTACACGCGCCAGGTGGCGCAGCACCTGCTGATCGGCATCCGGGCGATGGAGAGCCTGCGCGACATGCCGCTGGAGAAGCTGCATTCGCGCAAGCTGCGCAGCTTCGACGAGACCGCGTTTCTCTGACGTTTTTCTCGTCTGACACGATGCTGATTAGCAACACTCGCGCACAGATTGCACCACGCTCAAGAAAAAAGTCTGCCGGTCGGTCTGAAGGGCGATTGAGTTCGCCCGAGCAAGCGTCTTAAGTGCCGGTCACGTCGGCGTGACCCCTCCGCGCCCGGCGTCACGGTCCGAAAAAACAGGGAACGCCATATGACAAACAAGCCGATGACAAAGACCCAGCTCGTCGCCGCGCTCGCGGAGAACGCCGGCATGGACAAGGCCGCGGCCAACCGCGCGCTCGACGCGCTGACGGACATCGTGACCAAGGAGGTGGCTTCCGGCGGCGCGGTCAACCTGCCGGGCTTGGGCAAGTTCGCCTGCCGCGCCCGGCCCGAACGCGAGGTGCGCAACCCCTCGACCGGCGCGAAGATGATGAAGCCGGCGGACCGCGTGGCCAAGGTCACCATCGCCAAGCAGCTCAAGGACGTGATCAACGCCTGATCGCGCGTAAGCCGGCGACCAGGTCGAGGCGAACGGGTCGCGCGACGGCGCGGCCTGTCGCGGTTTTGGAGGGGGCGGGATGGACTGGCGGGCGATCGGGCTCGGAGTCGTCTTCGTCACGATCTGGAGTTCCGCCTTCACGTCGGCGCGCATCGTCGTGACCGACGCGCCGCCGTTTCTCGCCCTTTCGCTTCGCTTCGCGCTGTCGGGCGCGATTGCGCTTGCGATCGGCTGGGCGCTGGGCCAGCGCCTGCCGCGCGACCGGGCGCAATGGGCGGCGGTGGCTCTGTTCGGCCTCTGCCAGAACGCGCTCTATCTCGGGCTCAACTTCCTCGCGATGCGCACGATCGAGGCCAGCCTGGCCGCGATCATCGCCAGCCTGCTGCCGCTGGTGGTGGCGGCGCTGGCCCGGGTCGTGCTGGGCGACCGGCCGACCGCGCTCTCCGCCGCCGGCCTCGCTGCCGGTCTCGCGGGGGTGCTGGTGATCATGACCGCGCGCCTCGGGTCCGGCGCCGACGCGGTCGCGGTCGGGCTTTGCCTCGCCGGCGTGCTGGCCCTGAGCGTCGCGACGCTCCTGGTGCGCGGCGCCTCGGGCGCGGGCAACCTCTGGATCATCGTCGGGTTGCAGATGCTGGTGGGCGGCGTGCTGCTCTTCCCCGTCGCCGTCCTGTTCGAGACCTGGGAAGTGAACTGGACGCGACCGTTGGCGCTCGCCTTCGGCTACACCGTGGTGTTCCCCGGGATCGCGGCGACGATGATCTGGTTCGTGCTGGTGCGCCGGATCGGCGCGACGCGGGCCGCGACCTTCCACTTCCTCAACCCGTTCATCGGGGTGGCGACCGCGGCGCTGATCCTCGGCGAGGCCGTGACCAGGCGCGACCTGATCGGCGTCGCGATCATTATGGCCGGCATCCTCGCGGTGCAGCTCAGCCGCCGACCCACGCCGGCGCCGCCGGTCCCCGAATGAGCGCGGCCAGCCCGGCCTTGCGGCCACCCGCTCCGGGCGACACCTCTTGCCGCAGCAGCACGCGGCGATACTCTCCAGCGCCGGCGTGATCACGCCGGCACGGAAAGCCGCCCGAAGCGAGGATGCGATGCGCGACGAGACCCTGCCCGAGGCTTTCGAGGCGCGCCTGCAAGCGGTCATCGACGGCAAGGCCAAACCCCCGGGGGCGCTGGGGCGGATCGAGCTGCTCGCCGCGCAGATCGCCCGTCTGCAGCGCAGCCTGGCCCCACAGATGCAGGCCTGCTCGCTGACGATCTTCGCCGCGGATCACGGCATCGCCGCCGAGGGCGTGTCGGCCTATCCGCAGGCGGTGACCCGGCAGATGCTGGCGGCCTTCCTCGCCGGCGGCGCGGCGGCGACGGTCTTCGCCACCGGTCTCGGCGTTCCGGTTGCCGTGGTCGACGCCGGCGTCGCGGGCGAGCCGCTCGCCGACCCCGACCTGGTCTCGCGCCGCATCGGGCCGGGCACGGCGAACTTCCTGCGCGGACCGGCGATGACGGGCGCGGAGCTCGCCGCGGCGCTCGAGGCAGGCCGCCGGCTCGGCGCGGCGGCCCCGGGCGAGGCGGCCGCCTTCGGCGAGATGGGCATCGGCAACACCGCCTCCGCGGCGGCGGTGGCGCTGAAGCTGACCGGCCTGCCGCTGGCGGCGCTGGTCGGGCGCGGGACCGGCCTCGACGACGCCGGCCTGGCCCGCAAGACCGACGTGCTGGCGCGGGCCGCCGCGCGCTGCGCGCCACGGCTTGGCCCCGAAGCGGCGCTGGCCGACTACGGTGGCTTCGAGATCGCGATGATGGCCGGCGCGATGCTCGGCGCGGCGGCGGCGGGCAAGCTGGTGCTGGTCGACGGCTTCATCGCCACGGTGGCCGCGCTGGCCGCCGAGGCCCTGACCCCCGGACTGCGTCCGGCGCTGGTCTTCGCCCATGTCTCCGCCGAGGCCGGCCACCGGCCCCTGCTCAAACACATGGGCGCGCAGCCGCTCCTCGACCTCGGGATGCGGCTCGGCGAAGGCACCGGCGCGCTGCTGGCCTGGCCGATCGTGCGCGCCGCGGCGGCGATGCTGCGCGACATGGCCAGCCTCGAGTCCGCCGGGATCGACCGGGCATGAGGGCACGGATCGCCGGGGAATGGGCGGTCTTCCTGCTGGCGCTGCAGTTCCTCACCCGACTGCCGCTGCCGGCGGACGTCGGCTACACCCCCGCGCGGATGGCCGCGACCCCGCGCTGGCATCCGGCTGTGGGGGCGCTGGTCGGCGCACTGGCCGGGCTCGTGTTCTGGCTGGCGGCGCAGGTGTTCCCGCCGACGCTGGCGGCGCTGGTCGCGACCGCGACGGGCCTCCTGATCACCGGCGCCTTCCACGAGGACGGCCTCGCCGACGCCTGCGACGGCCTCGGCGGCGGCGCGACCCGCGACCGCGCGCTCGCGATCATGCGCGACAGCCGGATCGGAACCTATGGCGCGGCGGCGCTCGGGCTGGCGCTCGCGGCCAAGGTGCTCGCGCTCGGGGCGCTGCCGGTGGCGGCCACGCCGCTCGTGCTGGTCGCGGGTCACGCCGCTAGCCGCGCCTCGGCGGTGGCGGTGATCGCGAGCAGCCGCTACGTGCGCGACCACGGCACCGGCAAGCCCGTCGCGGACGGCGTCGGTCCGGGCGGGCTCGCCGTCGCGCTGATCACCGGCGCCGCCGCCCTCCTCGGCGTGGCGCTCGTGCTGCCGCCGGCTACTGTTGCGGGCGGCGCGCTGGGTCTGGCGGCGGGCCATGCCGCGATGCGGTCGCGCTTCGAGCGCCGGCTGGGCGGCTATACCGGCGACTGCCTGGGCGCGGTGCAGCAGACCAGCGAGCTCGGCCTCTACCTCGGCGTGCTGGCGTGCCTGTGATCCTGTTGCGCCATACCCGGCCGCTGGTCGCGGACGGCGTCTGCTATGGGCGCAGCGACCTCGACCTCGACGACGGCTTCGAGGCGGCGCTGGCGGCGATCCTCGCCGGACTGCCGCCGATCGCGGCGGTGACGTCGAGCCCGCTGCGCCGCTGCCGCCGGCTCGCCGAGCGGATCGCGCATGCCCGGGACCTGCCGCTCGCCGAGGATCCGCGGCTGATCGAACTGGACTTCGGCGCCTGGGAGGGCCGGCCCTGGGCCGCGCTGCCCCGCGACGAACTCGACGCCTGGGCGACCGATTTCCACCATGGCCGACCGCATGGCGGCGAGACCGTGGCGGCGCTGGCGGCGCGGGTCGGCGCGGCGCTGGCCGAGGCGCGGCCCGGCCCGCCGCCCGGGC
>JANOEW010000713.1:0-3153 GCA_031413475.1 Amaricoccus sp. | reverse complement strand
TTTCGCGTGCGGCCAGCGGGCATTGCTACTTTTCGCTCAAGGACGCCGACGGTGCTGCCGCGCTGTTGCGGTGCGCCATGTTTCGCCGCGCCGCGACGCTGGTGGACTTTGCCCCCGCCGACGGTCAGCAGGTCGAGTTGCCGCCGAAGCCGCCGCAGTTGACGACGCCCCAGAGGTCGAGCCCTTCGAGGGCGCCGCGCACCGCCGCCTCCTCGGTGAGATCGAAGGCCAGCGTGCGGCAGCCGGTCTCCCGCGCGAGGGCGTCGAGCGCCTCCTGCGAGCGGCCGCTCGCGATGACGTCGGCATTCGCCGCGACCAGCTGGCGGACGATGGCTCCGCCGATCCCGCCGCTGGCGCCGGTGACGAGGATGGTGCGGCCATTGAAGTCGGTCATAGGGTTACCTCCAGGGATTGTGTTTCGGAGCGGGACCGCGGCTTTCCTTCTGGAATTCGGCTTGGATCAGGTCCGCGGCCTTTTCGGCGAGGCAAAAGGTCGCCGCGACGGTGTTAGCGGACACGATCGCGGGCATGATCGACGCGTCGATCACGCCCCGGCCGTCGATGCCGTGGACGCGCAGGGTTGCGGGATCGACCATCGCCCGGTCGCCGCGCCCCATGCTGCAGATGCCGACCGGGTGGAAGAGGGTGCCGACCTTCTGACGGATGAAGGCGTCGATTGCGCCGTCGCTCTGGACATCGGGGCCGGGGTCCACTTCGGAAGGGCGGCTGGACGGCGATCTCGCGGGCGGGGCGAATGCCGCGGCGCAACGGCTCCATGGTGCTGCCGCCGCGGAAGAAATTGTAGAGGATCGAGGATTTCTCGGCCGGATCGCCGCTCCGCAGCGTCAGGCGGCCAATGCTGCCGGGGCGGAGCTGGCAGATGTGCAGGAGAAAGCCATGCCCGGAAAAGCTGGAGGCGTCCTGGGAGTTGGCGCGGCCGCGACAGATGAAGAGCTGGAGGTCGGGCCGGTCCGAATCGGGAGCATAAGAGACGAAGCCGCCGCCTTCGGCCGTGGTCGAGGCGAAGAGGCCGCGGCGCCTTGTGAACCAGTCGAGCACGTGCAGGACGTTGCGGGGCAGCGCGCGCCAAGACACGCCGTAGGGCGTCGTCGATCTGGCGCGGTAGTCCGGTGTGACGTCGAGATGATCCTGCAGGTTCTCTCCGACGACAGGCAGGTCGTGCACCGGAGCGATGCCGTGGCGGGCGAGGTCGCGGGCGTCGCCTATTCCCGACAGCATCAGGAGATGCGGCGAGACGAAGAAGCTGGCGGACAGGATGACCTCGCGGGCAGCGAGCGCGCCTTCCTCGCCGCGCCGCGCCGATAGCCGACGCCGGTCGCGCGGCGGCCGTCGAGGAGGACGCGGGTCACCTTCGTGTCGGCCATGACCGTCAGGTTGGGCCGGGTGCGGACGGGATCGGAAATAGGGCAGCAAGTCGTCGTAGCCCCAGCCCGAGTTGAAGAGGTTGCGCCAGTGGTCGAAATCCTGGCGCTGGCCGCGGATGAAGATCTGGCCGTTGACGTTGGTGCTGCCGCCCGTGCCTTGGCCGCGGGGCACGGCCTTCGCGCGGCCTTGCAGGCCCGGCTCGGGCTCGGTCTCGAACCCGGACATCAGGCGCGGGCCGCCGAGGAAGGCGAGCGTTGGCGGCCGAAGTCGGCTTGCGCCCGAGCGAACACTTGCTCAACCTGTTCGGGGTGGGTCAGGTCGGCGGCGAGGGCGTGGCTGCCTGCGCCGGCCTGTGCGGCCGCGGCGTCCAGCCGCTCGCGCGAGCGGCCGACGAGGACGACGCGGATGCCCGCTACGGCGAGGGCCAGCGCCGTGGCGTGGCCGATGCCGGAGCTTGCGCCGGTGACCAGCGCGGTCTTGCCTACAAGGGACAGTTGCGTCATCGCGACTTCCCGCTAGCCGCTGACCATCAGCTTCACGACTTCGTCGTGGGTGGTGTCGGCGATGCGGCGCTCGCCGGCCTTGATCCCGCGGCGCATGACGATGATGCGGTCGGAGACCGCGAAGATGTCCTGCAGGTTGTGCGAGATGAAGATGATGCCGCGGCCCTGCGCCTTGAGCTGGTGGATCAGCGAGATGACCTTGCGCTGCTCCGGCACGCCGAGAGCGGCGGTCGGTTCGTCCATGATCAGGATCTGCGCGTCCCAGTGCACGGCGCGGCCGATCGCCACCGCCTGGCGCTGGCCGCCGGAGAAGTTGCTGACCGGGGCGTCGAGCCGGGAGACGTGGAAGTCGAGCAGCGCCATGGTCTCCTGCGCGGCCTTTCGCATCGCCTTGCGGTCGAGCACGGGCAGGAAGCCGAAGGCGCGTGTCATCGGCTCGCGGCCGAGAAAGATGTTGGCGCCGATCGACAGGTTATCGGCAAGGGCGAGGTCCTGATAGATCGTCTCGATGCCCTTGTCGCGGGCCTCCTGCGGGGTCGCGAAGTTGACCGGCGCATCCTTGAGGCGGATCTCGCCGGCGGACGGGTGGAATACGCCGGAGATGGTCTTGATCAGAGTGGTCTTGCCGGCGCCGTTGTCACCGGCGAGGGCCACGACCTCGCCTCGGCCGACGGTCATCGAGAAGTCGTCGAGCGCCCGGATCGCGCCGAAATGCTTAGAGAGATTGCGAACCTCCAGAAGGGCCTCACTCATCGATCCGCCCTCCGCTGAACCGGCGCTGCGCCTGGTCGATGAGCACCGAGATGATGATGACGACGCCGACGCTGATGAATTGCCAGAACGGTTCGACGTTCACGAAGACGAGGCCGTACTGGATGACCGCGATCACCAGCGCGCCGGCGACAGTGCCTAGGATGGTGCCCGAGCCGCCGAACAGGCTGGCGCCGCCGATCACCACCGCGGCGACACAGTCGAGGAGCAGCGGCTCACCGGCCTGGGCGGCGCCGGCGTTGAAGCGCGCGGCGTAGAGCACGCCGCCGAGGCCGGCGCAGGCGGCCGACAGCACGTAGAGGCGGAAGAGGTGCGAGCGCACGTCGATGCCGGCGCGGCGGGCGGCCTGGATGTTGGCGCCGATGGCGTAGTTGTGCTGGCCGAACCGGGTCTGGCTCAGCAGGTAGTGCATCCCAAGCATGAAGAGCGCGGTGATCACCACGATATAGGGCAAGCCGAAGATGCGGCCGTTGCCGATGACGGCGAAGAGCGC
>JANOEW010000712.1:0-2297 GCA_031413475.1 Amaricoccus sp. | reverse complement strand
TTGTATTTTTTCGCACTAGAATTGAATATACCAATAGATAAAAATATGACTAAAGGACAACTCTGCGGAATTATCCAGCCGCAGGAGTGCCGAAACTACTTCATGGCGGCAGGCTATGGCTCGAATTGAGGGCGACACGCTCTAGACGCAAGCAACTTCGTCGCCCCGCTCCAACCGACGGCGTCATTCCAGCCGCGCCGGAAAGCCGGGCGCGCGCAGGTCGGCGCCGAGCGCGTCCTCCAGCAGCTTGACCACCTGCGTCGACTGCGCCGCGCCGCCATAGGCGTCCCGGGCGCGCAGAAACGCCGCCTCGGTCACGGTCGCGAGGTCCAGCGGCACCCCGAACTCGCGCCCGAACCCCATCGCGAAGCCGAGATCCTTCAGCGCGAGGTCCATGGTGAAGGCGATGTCATAGCTGCCGTTCAGGATCAGCTGGCCCTCGGTCTCGTGCACGAAGCTGGCGCCCGACGACGCCGCGATCGCCTCCCACGCGCGACCGAGGTCGAGCCCCGCGCGACGCGCCAGCATCAACGCCTCGCCGTCAGCGACGAGATGGATGAAGGCGAGCATGTTGGTGATCACCTTGATCACCGCCGCCGAGCCGAGCGGGCCGATGTGGATCAGCCGCCCGCCCATGGCGCGCAGCGCAGGCTCGTGCCGGGAGACCAGGGCCGTGTCGCCGCCCGCCAGCACGGTGATCTCACCCCGCGCCGCCAGATGCACGCCGCCCGTGACCGGCGCCTCGAGCGTCCCCACCCCCGCCGCCGCGGCCAAGCCCGCCAACCGCAGGATGTCGTCGCGCCCAAGCGTCGAGATCTCGATCCAGGTCGCGCCCTCGCGCATGGCCGGCAGGAGCTGCGCCAGCACCGCCTCCGACGCCGCCGGCGATGGCAGGCAGGTGATCACGGCGTCCCGCCCCGCCGCCGCCGCGGCCGGGCTGTCGGCCCAGCCTGCCCCGAGCGCCGCGTGGCGCGCGCCGAAGCCGGGGTCGCGGTCATGCACCGCGAGGTCGAACCCGGCCCGCGCCAGGCTCGCCGCCAGATGCCCGCCGAGATTGCCCAGTCCGACGAAGCCGTAGCGCAGACGCGCCGCCTCAGACATGGATGCGGAACGCGGCGCGGATCGCCCGGTCGGCGTCTGCGTCGATCAGCGGCGCTTCCGACGCCGCGAGGATGCGCGCCATGCGCGCCCGCGCCCGCGCGATCAGGTCGGGCTTGCCGACCTCGGCCCATTCCTTGGGGCTCAGCCGGTCCGCGACCGCCGGGTAGACGTATTCTGTCTGCATCAACGCCAGCGTCTGGTCGTGCCCGAGGTAGTGCCGCGGACCGCCGAGGCAGACCGATTTCATCGCGTCGAGCGACACCGCGTCCTCGGTCACGTCGATGCCGCGCACGCAGCGCAGCGCCTGGCCGATCAGATCGTCGCCCAGCACCAGCGACTCCATGCAGAATCCCAGCAGCGAGGCGTGCATACCCGCCGCCTCGTAGATCATGTTGAGACCCGACAGCCCCGCCAGCACGTTCGAGATGCCCTGTTCCCAGCCCGCCTGCATGTCCGGCAGCTTGGCGTCGGCGATGCCCGCCGCCGCGCCTCCGGGCAGGCCGTAGAAGCGATGCATCTGCGCGCAACCCGCGGTCAGCAGCGCTTGCTCGCCCGATCCGCCCGACATCGCCCCCGAGCGCAGGTCCGACACGAACGGCCAGGTTCCGAAGATCGCCGGAAAGCCCGGGATCATCGCGTTGACGTAGACGATCCCCGCGAGGCACTCCGCCACCGCCTGCACGATCGCCGAGGCGATGGCGACCGGCGCCGTGGCCCCGGCCTGGCCTGCGCTGAGCAGCAGCACGGGCATTCCACCGCGCACGCAGGCCTCCATCGTCCGGCAGCTTTCCTCGGCGAAGGTCATCGGCGGCACGACGAAGCAGTTGGAGTTCGACACGAACGGCCGCGCCCGCCACGCTGCCTCGCCTCCCGCGATGTGGTGCAGCAGCTCGAAACACGGGGCCACATGGTCCGGCTCCGAAAAGCTGGTGCCCACATGCTTGGTCGTCCCGGCGCAGCAGGCGTAGAGGGTGTTGAGGTCCATCTCCAGATTGTCGGGGATGTCCCGGCACACCATGGCGCGCTGGAAGAAATGCACGTTGTCGAGCCCGTGCGTGATCCGCGCGGCGTCATAGAGATCGCGCACGGTGGATTCGCGATAGTCCAGCGTCTCGACGTCGACCACATGCACCGCGGCGCCGGCGGTGCCGTAGTGCACCCGCGTCCGCGACAGGAGCAGGTCGTGCTTCGCCTCG
>JANOEW010000711.1:0-15418 GCA_031413475.1 Amaricoccus sp. | reverse complement strand
CTCGGCACGCAACCCTGGCCGCCGCACAACCGCGCGACCAAGAGCAAAATCGGATCAGACTGAGTCAGTCTGATCCCAGGATTTTGCTCTGATTCATAGAGTAGGCCATTTTCGGACCGGCAAACCGGAACCACTTTGGCTGAAAATGCCCTTCCGTCCGCCGCCACCGGCCTTGCGGCCGCCGCCGCCTGCCGGACTCGGGCGCCGCGTCGACGTCGCGCGGGTTCCACCGGATCGCCCGCGGCGCTTTTCACCGTCGCGCGGGAGGGGCCGGGGCCCCGACTGAACCCGCCTCGCCCCGAATCAGCGGATCCGCGCAGCGGCCGGCGCTCCGCCGGAACGCCTCACACCAGGACGGGTTCGGCCACCTGCGCTCCAACCCCGAACACGCGTTTGTAGCGCTCGATCTGGTCCGCGGGCCCCATCGCCTTGGCCGGGTTGTCCGACAGCTTCACCGTGGGCCTCCCGTTCGCCGAGATCGCCTTGCACACCAGGCTGAACGGGGCCAGCGCGTCCGCCGGCGCCAGCCCCCGGAAATCGTTGGTCAGCAAGGTGCCCCAGCCGAAGCCGAGCTTCACCCTGCCGTGGAACCGGGCCGACAGCGCCTCGATCCGCTCGACGTCGAGCCCGTCCGAAAAGATCACCAGCTTCTCCCGCGGATCCTGTCCCCGGCTCTGCCACCAGGCGATCGCCATATCCGCCCCTGCCTCGGGCGCGCCCGAGTCGATCCGGATGCCGGTCCAGGACGCCAGCCAGTCGGGCGCTCGCTCGAGGAACCCCCTGGCGCCGTAGGTGTCCGGCAGCACGATCCGCAGATTGCCGTCGTAGTCGCGGTGCCAGTTCTCCAGCACCCGGTAGGGCGCCTGCGCCAGCGCCACGTCGTCCTCGGCCAGCGCCGCGAACACCATGGGCAGCTCGTGCGCGTTGGTGCCGATCGCCTCGATGTCCCGGCGCAGCGCGATCAGGCAGTTCGACGACCCGGTGAACTTCGTCCCCAGCCCCTCGAGCATCGCCTGCACGCACCAGTCCTGCCACAGGAACGAATGCCGCCGCCGGGTGCCGAAATCGGAGATCCGCAGGTCCGGCAATCGGCGCAGCCGCTCGATCTTTTCCCAGACCCGGGTCATGGCGCGGGCGTAGAGCACCTGCAGCTCGAAATAGGCCATGTCCTTGAGCACCGCCCGCGTTCGCAGCTCCATCAGCACCGCGAGCGCTGGGATCTCCCAGAGCATGACCTCGGGCCAGGAGCCCCGGAACGACAGCTCGTACTGGTCGCCCCGGCGCGTCAGCTCGTAGGGCGGCATCTCGAAGGCTTCGAGCCAGGCCATGAACTCCGGTCTGAACATCTGCCGCTTGCCGTAGAAGGTGTTGCCGCGCAGCCAGGTCGACTCGCCGCGGCTGAGCCGCAGGCTCCGGATGTGGTCGAGCTGGGCGCGCAGGTCCGCCTCGTCGATCAGCACGCCGAGCGGCACGCTCGACGAGCGGTTGATCAGGCTGAACTCCACCTCCACGTCGGCGTGGCGCTGGAACACGGTCTGCAGCATCAGCAGCTTGTAGAAGTCCGTGTCCATCAGCGAGCGCACGATCGGGTCGATCCGCCAGGCGTGGTCGTGCGCGCGCTTGGCGATGTCGACCATGGCGCGTCAGCCGGCCAGGTCGGCGGCGCGGGCGAAGCCGACGCCCGCCGCGCCCATGGCCGCGAGCGCGGCGGTGTGCGAGCCGTCGAGGTCGATCGCGCGGCAGGCGTCCTCGAGCAGGGTCACCGCGAAGCCGAGCCGGGCCGCGTCCAGCGCCGAGTAGTGCACGCAGAAATCCGTCGCGAGACCCGCGAGCCAGATCGCGCTCACCTCGCGCTCACGCAGGTAGCCGGCGAGGCCGGTCGGCGTCGTGCGGTCGTTCTCGTAGAATGCCGAGTAGCTGTCCACGTGCGGCCGAAAGCCCTTGCGCAGGATCAGATCGGCGGCGTCGGTGTCGAGGTCGGGGTGGAAGGCCGCGCCCGGCGTGCCGCGGACGCAGTGATCGGGCCAGAGCACCTGCAGTCCGTAGGGCATTTCAGTGGTCGAGAACGCCGCCGCCCCGGCGTGGCTGGTCGCGAACGAGCGATGGTCGGGCGCGTGCCAGTCCTGGGTGAAGACCCGCACTCCGAATCGGTTCGTGATCCGGTTGATCAGCGGCACCACGGCATCGCCGTGCGCGACCGCCAGCGCCCCGCCGGGGCAGAAATCGTTCTGCACGTCGGTCACGATCAGCGCGGCGTCGGAGGTGTCGGTCCGGTCGGTCAAGGCAGGGCCCGCGGGTCGAGGTCAACCGCGAGTCTGACAGGCCGGCAACGGGTTTTCAACTCCTGCACGCGGCTTCGTCCGGAGGCGGCGCCGGGCGAAGCAATTTGATCGAACCGGTGGGCGTGAGTGACGCGCCGGCCGGCGGCGCGTCAGTCGGCGACCCGGTCGAAGGACTTCGCCATCGTCTCGCCGCCGAGCCGGAGCAGCCGGGTGGCTTCGGCGGAATACTGATCCATCGCGGTCTTGAAGAACCGGGTCTGCACGCTGCGGATGTCGTCGAGCGACTTGCAGCGCAGCAGTTCCTGCTGGGCCTCCATGTCCTTGCGGATGCGCTCGGAGACGAAATCGGCGATCTCGCACTGCGCGCGGGTCACGCCTTCGAGCACCGCCGCGCCGGCGGTTTCGATGGAATGCATGGCCTGCTGCTGGCTGACGGTCACGTTGTCGATGACCGTGTCGACGGTCGAACCGAGGACCTGCTCCTCATCGGAGGTCGAAGTTTGCGTCGGCATGGTGGTCTCCCGAGGTGAGTCGCGTCATGGTAGATTAGTCCATCGTCGCTGACCGTGCCCCGGGGCGCAAGGCTCGATCTTTCCCAGAATATGCCAGCGTGCAGAAAGACGACGCGCCAACTAAGATACTAATATACCAGTTGAGCGGGTGAAACGTTCTGCGGAACGTGGGAATGCTGACCAAAGTCGATGGTGGTGCACGGCTTGGCGTTTTACGAGTATAAGAACCCTGCGGGTGTCGACCCGGCGGCTCCGCGAGATGCTTCTGCCACGCCACGTCCCGGCGCTTGGCCGGATCAGTCGGCCACGGTCCGGAACACCAGGTCGGCGATCGGGCCCGCGGCGGCAGGCGCGTCGGGCAGGGCGACCACAACCGGGGCGACGCCGAGGTCGTCGAGTTGGTCGGCGACGCCGTGGCGGTATTCGAGATGGCCCCGCCCGACGATTCCCACCGCGAGCGCGCCCGGCGCTTCGGCCAGCGCCTCGGCGAGCGCGCAGGCGAAGGCGCGGTCCCAGGTCTGCTGCGCCCGCACGAACCGATCGAACGCCGGGTCGTCGGGCGCCTGCGCGGCGCGGCCGGGACGGACGCCCCCGGTGATCTCGAACAGGTAGCGCCGATAGGCCGGCGACGCCGGGCGCGCAGGGGTGAGCCAGCCGCGCTCGGCCGCGGGCAACGCCTCCCAGCCGTCGCGGCCGATCGCGGTGACGAGCGGGCGGTCGATGTTGAGCCCGCGCATCGCCACGCCGCGGTCGCGGCAGAGCACGAACAGCGGCAGATAAAGCGCCGGATCGAAGCCCCAGACCTCGGTCCAGCGGACCGCCGTCAGAAAGGCCTCGGCATCCAGCCGCCCGGCCGCGAAGGCGTCGAGCGCCGGGCGGGCATGCCGCGGCAGCATCTCGAAACCCGCGACCATCGGCCGTCGGCCGTCGGTGCGATCCGCCAGGCCCTCGAGCGTGCGCGCCTGCCACAGGTGGTCCGCTGCCCGATCGTGGCGCTCGCCGAGTAGCGCCACCCGGGCGGCAACCACGCGGTCGAGCGCCGCCGCCTCGGTCAGCGCGCTGCCGGTCGCGGGGTCGCTCCAGGATCGGTCCGCCATCGTCTCCCCATGGTTTGGGACGCGAGTATCGCCCCGGGGCGGAGCGGACGCCAGCGCCAGCGGATTCGCCGCTGACATAGTCGATTACTTTTGTCAGTCATAGGCTCAACCAGGTTTCACAACCAGCCATTCCCGACAGCCGTCCGCCGCCGTGTCTGCCCCGACCGTGTCCGCGCCGCCGACGGTCTAACTGATCGCGGGTCGGCTGGTCAGGCCGCCGGCCCCGGTCCGCCCGCGCGCGCCGTCGCCAGCCGCCGGCGGGCGATGACCGGTCCTCCGCCGGACGCGGCGATCCGCACGGCGGCCGGCGCCAGCGGCTCCAGCGCCACCGCCATGTGGTGGGCGTTGGCGTGCAGCAGCAGGCCGGCGTCGGCAACCAGCCCGACATGGCCGCGCCAGAACACGAGATCGCCACGCCGAGCCGGCGCCTCCGCCGGCAGCGCCGCGCCGAGCAGGTCGGCCTGCATGTCCGAGTCGCGCGGGGTCGGCAGACCAGTGGCCGCGAGCGCGAGTTGGACCAGCGCCGAGCAGTCCAGCCCGCGGGCGCTGCGCCCGCCCCAGAGATAGGGGACGCCGAGGAGCCGCAGCGCCTGATCGACCGCATCACCGACGAGGGGCGCGAGATGCGCCGCAGGTACGAAACCGCCATCGCGCAGGGCGACGAAGCCGCCGGTCGCTTCCCCGACCACGTCGAGATCGGCGAGGAACGGCAGTTCGGCGGTCGTGGGCGCCCGGACCGAAGGCGCGGCGTAGCGGTGGCTCGCGATCGCCGTCACCCGGCGCCCGGCCGGCCGGTCCGGCCCGAGCCCCGCGGCCGCCACGTAGCCGACGTAGCCATCCGCCTCGGTCTGGCCCCAGGCGAAGCCGTCGCCACGGCTCTCGTAGACGGTGAAGACCTCGCCGAGCAGCAGCTGGGTCGCGCGCTCGGCCCCGGCGTCCGGCGTCAGCGTCAGGTCGAGCAGTGGCGCGGTCACCCGCTGCGGCATCCCGTCGACGAAACGATCCGCCACGACGCGCCCCTGCAGCCGCCGGGCGGCAAGGTCGGGGCGCGCGGGCATGAGCCTGCGCCCGAAGGCGCTCAGGTCAAGGAACAAACCGGTCCTCCAGAAGCGCGAGCAGGGCGCGGGCGCCCTGGCAGGCCGCGCCCTTGGGCCGGGCGGGCTTGGCCACGGGGGTCCAGCCGTAGATGTCGAGATGCAGATAGGCGGGGCTGGCGGTGACGAAGCGGCGCAGGAACAGCGCCGCGGTGATCGCCCCGCCCATGCCGCCCGAGGGCGCGTTGTCGAGATCGGCGATACCGGGCTCGATCAGCGCCTCGTAGGGGGTCCAGAACGGCAGCCGCCACAGCGGATCGGCCACGGCCGCCGCCGCGCGGGCGAGGTCGGCGGCCAGCGCGTCGTCGTCGGTGAAGAACGCCGGCAGGTCGGGGCCGAGCGCCACCCGGGCGGCGCCGGTCAGCGTGGCGAGGCTGACGATCAGGTCGGGGCGCTCCGCGTCGGCCAGCGCCAGCGCGTCGGCGAGGATCAGCCGCCCCTCGGCGTCGGTGTTGTTGACCTCGACGCTCAGGCCCTTGCGGCTGCTCAGGATGTCGCCGGGGCGCATCGCGGCGGCGGAAATGCTGTTTTCGACGACGGGGACCAGCAGGCGCAGGCGCAGATCGAGGCCGAGCCCCATGATCATCTCCGCGAGGCCCATCGCCGTGGCCGCCCCGCCCATGTCCTTCTTCATCAGACCCATCGAGGCGGACGGCTTGATGTCGAGCCCGCCGGTGTCGAAGCAGACGCCCTTGCCGACCAGGGTGACCTTCGGGGCGCCGTCGCGCCCCCACGCCAGGTCGAGCAGCCGGGGCGGCTCGGTGGCGGCGGCGCCCACCGCCGCGATCATCGGGAATCCGTCCCGCAATGCGTCGCCCGCAGTGGCGCTGGCGGCGGCCCCGTGCCGGCGGGCGAGGTCCATGAACGCGGCCTCCAGCGCCGCGGGCCCCATGTCGCGCGCCGGCGTGTTGATCAGGTCCTGGGTGCGCGCGACGGCGGCGGCGATGCGCTCGACCCGATCCGCGTCCACCCCCTCGGGACAAACCAGCGCGACGTCGCGGTCGGACGCGGCGCGGTAGCGATCGAATCGGTAGCCGGCCAGCAGCCACCCGAGCGCCTCGATCGCGGGGTCGAGCGCCACACCCTCCGGCCGCAGAGCATAGCGCCCAGCGGGCAGCTTGGCGACGGCGGCGGCGAGGTGGAAGCGGTCGCGGCCGCGGGTCTGCGCGGTCCCCCAGCCGAACAGGGCCGCCTCGGGCGCACCGGAGGACCCCGGCAGGACCAGGGTTTCGCCGAGCGCCGCCTCGAAGCCCATGGCGGTGATCCAGACGCTACGGGCGGGCGGCTGCGCGTCGCGCCAGGCCGGCAGCGCTTCGGCCGGGATGACGTGCAGCGGGATCGCGCCCGGGTCGGGCGCAGGCAAAAGCGGCATCGGCCGGGCTCCGGGACGAACCCGCCGAGTTTAGCCGCGCGGCGCGGCGCGCTACAAGGCGGATTGGTCGGCGTAGTGGATCACCGAGAACAGCGAATCCGCGGCCAGCCGGGCAAGACGCGCGGCGACTGCGGCTGTGGCGACCGTGTCGGCCGCTTCGAGGCAGCGGCCGAGGTCACGGGCGACGCGCGCAAAACCCGCGAGCCCGAGCTGCTCGCTCAGCGCGGCGAGCCGCGCCGCAAGCGCGAAGGCCTCGTCGCCGTCATCGGCTTCGAGCGCCTGGCGCAGCAGGGCGAGTCTGTCCGACAGGTGGAAGACCACCTCTTCCACGATCTCCCGCGTGCGTTGATCGCCGACCGAGCGGCGCAGCAGCATGATGCTGGTGGTGTCGAGCACCACGCCCTCCCGCACCTTGCACCGATACAGCTTCGCGCCCATGGCTCGCCCCCGCGCCGCACCCGCCGGCATGCTGACGCCGTTTCCTCAAGGGGTCTTTACCGATGGCGCATCGGGACGGCGTTTCCGCTCGAATTCCGCGCGGCAATTGAGGCAAAGTCCCCCGGTCGTCCTGACTAGGAGCGCCCATGGAACATGCCCGCCCCCTGCCGGCTTTTCTCGTTGCGCGGTACCGTGACTGGCAGGCGCGCGTCGACGCGGACGAGCGGGCGCGGCTGGCCGATCTCGCTGAGCGGGGCCAGCGGCCGCGGGCGATGATCGTGGCCTGCTGCGACAGCCGGGTGATGGCGACCGATGTCTTCGGCGGCGAGGCGGGCGACTTCTTCGTGCACCGCAACATCGCCAACCTCGTGCCGCCCTGCCGACCGGACGGGGCGGTGCGCGGCACCTCGGCGACGATCGAATACGCGGTGACGGTGCTCGACGTCGACCATCTGATCGTGATGGGGCATTTCGGCTGCGGCGGCGTGGCCGGCTGCCTCGACATGCTCTCGGGCGGCGAAGGGGCGCCGGGGCCTGACAGCTTCGTCGGCCAGTGGCTCACGATCCTCGCGCCAGGCTACGACCGGGTGGCGGCGCTCGGGCTCGACCGCGCCGACGCGCTGCACGCGCTCGAGCATCAGGCGATCCTGGTCAGCCTCGAGAATCTGATGAGCTTCCCCTTCGTCGCCGAGCGCGTCGTCGGCGGCCGGCTGCATCTGCACGGCATCTGGAAGGACATCAAGGACGGCGATCTGGAATATTACGACGCGGGGTCGGGGGCATTCCTGCGGGTCTGATCCCGCCACCGCGCGGGGCGCGGGGCGGCGTGGCTCGGACGCACGGCGTCGCGGGCCGCGGCGCTTGACTTGCCCCGGCTCCGCGCCCACCTGCCAACGATCGGCGCAAGCCTCGGAAAACACGCATGGATATCTTCGCCCTCGCGGGGCAGAACCTGATCTCGCCGATGGTGCTGTGCTTCGCGCTCGGCCTCGGGGCGTCGCTCGCGCGCTCGGACCTCAGCGTGCCCGAGGCGGCGGCGAAGGCGCTGTCGATCTACCTGCTCTTCGCCATCGGCTTCAAGGGCGGCGTCAGCGTCAACGAGAGCGGCCTCAGCGCCGACCTGGCGTTCGCGCTCCTCGCGGGCGTCGCGCTGTCGGCGGCCATTCCGCTGGTCGCCTTCGCGATCCTGCGGGCGATCTCGCGGCTCGACGCGGTGGACGCCGCCGCGGTGGCGGCGCACTACGGCTCGATCTCGATCGTGACCTTCGTCGCCGCCTCCGCCAGCCTGACCGCCCTCGGCGTCACCTACGAGGGCTACATGGTCGCCGTCGCCGCCGCCATGGAGGCGCCCGCCATCCTGACCGCGCTCTGGCTCGCCCATCGCGGCCACCCCGCATCCGCCGGTCCCGCCGAGGCGGGCCTCTGGCGCGAGATCCTGCTCAACGGCTCGATCGTGCTGCTGATCGGCGCCTTCGCGATCGGCTGGATCACCGGACCGGACGGCCGCGCCGAAATCTCCAGCTTCATCGACGCGCCGTTCCGCGGCGTGCTCTGCCTGTTCCTGCTCGACATGGGCCTCGTCGCCGGCCGCGGCCTCAGCCGCAGCGCGCGCCTGCTCTCGCCCGCCGTGGTCGCGTTCGGCGTCGGCATGCCGCTCGTCGGCGCGGCGCTCGGCGCCACGACGGCGCTCGCGCTCGGGCTGTCGGTCGGCGGAACCGCGATCCTGATCACGCTCGCCGCGTCCGCGAGCTACATCGCCGTGCCGGCCGCGATGCGCGTGGCCCTGCCGGAGGCGAACCCGGCGATCTCGCTCACGCTGTCGCTCGGCGTGACCTTCCCCTTCAACCTGACGCTCGGCATCCCGCTCTATATCGCCGCCGCCCAACGTCTGGCCGGCTAGGAGGCGCTCGTGCAGACCCACCAGGCCAAACGAATCGAGATCATCATCGAGGCCCCGATGCAGCGCCGGCTCGAGGAGGCGCTGACCCGCGCCGGCGTCACCGGTTACTCGATCCTGCCGGTGATGGGCGGCAACGGCCGCTCCGGCCCCTGGTCGCGCGAGGGCCAGGTCGGCCGCGCCGGCGGCCTGATCGCGGTCGTTTGCATCGTGCGGCCCGACGCCAAGGACGCGCTGCTCGAAGCGGCCCTCGCCGTGCTCGACCGCCACATCGGCGTGGTCAGCGTCGCCGACTGCGAGGTGCTGCGCGCCGAGCGGTTCTGAGCGCTCACGAAATTGCGATCCCGCCCGCGGCTCCGGATCGGGAATAGTCGGTGGCGAGCGGGCGCGGCGGGCGCGCGCCTGTCGAGAGAAGGACAATTCATGAAGCGGCTCACCTACGGTTTCGGCGCGCTGGTCGCGCTCGCGGCGCCGCTGGCGGCCTTGGCGGACCCGATCACCTCGCGTCAGGCGCTGATGTCCGGCAACGGCGCAGCGGCGGCGGTCGCCGGCGGCATGCTCAAAAACGAGATCCCCTTCGATCCCGTCGTCGCGCGCCTCGTGCTGCGGACCATGAACGCGACCGCGATCGTCTACGGCGATTTTTTCCCGGAAGGCAGCGGTGACCCGGCGCGGTCCAAGGCGGACCCGGCGATCTGGTCGGACCGGGCCGGCTTCGACGCGGAGGTCGCGAAATTCCAGGCCAGCACCGCAAAGGCGGTAGAGGCGGCCGGTCGGGACGGGCCGGCGGATCTCGCCGCGTTCCAGGCGGCGGTCGGACCGGCGTTCGACTCCTGCAAGACCTGCCACGAGACCTATCAGGTCCCGACGAACTAGGGCATTTTCAGCCAAAGTGGTCCCGGTTTGGCGGTCCGAAAATGCCCTGTCTCTATCAGTCAGAGCAAAATCCTGGGATCAGACTGCTTCAGTCTGATCCGTTTTTGCTCTAGCCGTGGTCGCGCTGCGGCTCCTCGCCGGGCTGGCGCTGCTCGCCGTCCTCGGCGCGGCGGTCTTCTTCGTCCTGACCCTGCCGCGGGGGCTGTCCGCGGCAGAGATCGCGGCGCTGCCTGCGGGAGACCCGGCCCGTGGCGAGACGTGGTTCTGGGCCGGCGGCTGCGCCTCCTGCCACGCGGTCGCGCGGGCGCAGGACGACGCGCGCTTCCGCCTCGGCGGCGGGCAGGAACTGGTGACCGATTTCGGCGCCTTCGTCGCGCCGAACATCTCCAGCGATCCCGAGGACGGCATCGGGGCGTGGAGCGCGGGCGACCTCGCGAACGCGATGCTGCGCGGGGTCTCGCCGGACGGGCGGCACTACTACCCGGCTTTCCCATATACGTCCTATGCCCGGATGAACCCGGGGCACGTCGCCGATCTGTGGGCCTATCTGCGGACCCTGCCCGCGGTCGAAGGCGTCGCGGCCGATCACCGGCTCGGGTTTCCGTTCACGCTGCGGCGCGGGATCGGCCTGTGGAAGCTGGCGTTCCTTTCGGACGCGCCGGTGGCGCCGATCGACGAAACCGACCCCGTGCTGACGCGGGGGCGTTACCTGGTCGAGGGCCCCGGCCACTGCGGCGAATGCCATACCCCGCGCAACCTCGCCGGCGCGATGCGGACGGCGAACTGGCTGGCCGGCGCGCCCAATCCGGAAGGCCGCGGGCGGATCCCGAACATCACTCCGGGCGAGGGCGGGATCGGCGGCTGGTCGGCGGGCGACGTCGCCTATTATCTCGAGACCGGTTTCACGCCGGAGTTCGACACCGTGGGCGGCAGCATGGTCGCGGTCCAGCGCAACATGGCGATGCTGCCGGCCGAGGACCGCGCCGCGATCGCGGCCTACCTGCTGGCCGTTCCGCCGCGGGCGCGCGGGGGTTGACGTCGCCGGACGCCCGCACGAGGGTCCGGCCCGTGACGCGAGCCGGAGGACAGGGATGAATCCGCTGCTGCAGGACTGGGACGGACCGCATCGCCTGCCGCGCTTCGAGGCGGTGCGCGACGAGGACTTCGCGCCCGCCTTCGACGCCGGCCTGGCCGAAGCGCGCACGGAGATCGACACGATCGCCGCCGATCCCGCCGACCCGAGCTTCGCCAACACCATCGAAGCGATGGAGCGCGCCGGGCGGCGGCTCGACCAGGTGTGCGAAGTCTTCTTCAACCTCGCCAGCGCCGACACCAACGACGCCCGCGAGGCGCTTCAGCGCGACATCAGCCCCCGGCTCGCCGCGCACAGCTCACAAACGATGCTGAACGCGGCGCTGTTCGCCCGGGTGGACGCGCTGATGGCGCAGCGGGCCGCACTCGGCCTGACCGCTGAGCAGGACCGCGTGCTCGACCTCTATCACCGCATGTTCGTGCGCGCCGGCGCCCGGCTGCAGGGCGCGGATCGCACGCGCTTCGCCGAGATCGCCCAGCGCCTCGCGACACTCGGCACGACGTTCTCGCAGAACGTGCGCGCCGACGAGAAGGCCTGGACGCTGCCGCTCGCGCCGGCCGACCTCGAAGGCCTGCCGGCGTTCCTGGTGGACGCGGCGGCGCAGGCGGCGGCCGACCGCGGCCTGCCGGGCCACGTGGTGACGCTGTCGCGCAGCCTGATCGTGCCGTTCCTGCAGTTCTCGCCGCGCCGCGACCTGCGCGAGACCGCGTTCCGGGCCTGGACCGCGCGCGGCGCGAACGGCGGGGCCACCGACAACCGCGCCATCGTCGCCGAGACGCTCAGCTTGCGCGAGGAGCGTGCCCGGCTGCTCGGCTACGCGAGCTTCGCCGCCTTCAAGCTCGACCGCGAGATGGCCAAGACCCCGGATGCGGTGCGCGAACTGCTGATGGCGGTCTGGACCCCGGCGCGGGCGCAGGCCGACGCCGACGCCGCGCGGCTCGAAGAGCTGATGCGCGCCGAAGGCGTCAACGACGCGCTCGCGCCCTGGGACTGGCGGCGTTACGCCGCGATCCGCCAGCGCGCGGAGCACGACCTCGACGAGGCGGCGATCAAGGCGTATTTTCGGCTGGAGCCGATGATCGAGGCGGCGTTCGACGTCGCCGGACGGCTGTTCGGGCTCGAGTTCGTCCCCTTCGAGACGCCGCTCTACCACCCGGACGCCAGGGCCTGGGAGGTCCGCCGCGGCGGGCGGCACGTCGGCGTGTTCATCGGCGACTACTTCGCGCGGCCGTCGAAACGCTCCGGGGCCTGGTGTTCGAGCTTTCGCGGCCAATCGAAGTTCGATGGCCCCGAGACGCCAATCGCGACCAACGTCTGCAATTTCGCCAAGGCCCCCGCGGGACAGCCGAGCCTGCTGACCTTCGACGACGCCCGCACGCTGTTCCACGAGATGGGCCATGCGCTGCACGTGCTGATGTCGGACGTGACCTACCCGTTCGTGTCCGGAACCTCGGTGGCGCGCGATTTCGTCGAACTGCCGAGCCAGCTCTACGAGCATTGGCTCGCCACGCCCGAGGTGCTGTCAGTGCACGCCCGGCACGCCGAGACCGGCGAGTCGATGCCGCGCGACCTGCTCGACCGGCTGATCGCGGCGCGCAACTTCGACCAGGGCTTCGCGACGGTGGAATACGTCGCCTCGGCGCTGGTCGATCTCGATCTGCACGCCGGTCCGGCCCCCGCCGATCCGATGGCGGCGCAGGCGGCGACGCTGGCGCGGCTCGGCATGCCGCCTGCGATCGTGATGCGCCATGCGGCGCCGCATTTCGACCACGTGTTCTCCGGCGACGGCTATTCGTCGGGGTATTATTCCTACATGTGGTCCGAGGTGATGGACGCCGACGCCTTTGCGGCCTTCCGCGAGACCGGCGACGTGTTCGACCCCGGCGTCGCCGCGCGGCTGGCCGAGCACATCCTCAGCGCCGGCGGTTCGCGCGACGCGGCCGAGCTCTACGTCGCGTTCCGCGGCCGGCTCCCGGGGGTCGAGGCGCTGCTCGAGCAACGCGGACTGGTCGCCGCGTGACGCGTTAACTATTTTTCTCTTTGCAATCAACTGCTTGTCTCGTGTCCAACCTTGGACACGCCTCAGGCAGGGTCCTGATGGATGATCACGTCCGCCTGCGGCAGCGCCGCGACGATGTCGCGCTTCAGCCGCACCGCGATGGCGTGTGCGTCGCGGAGGCTGATTTCGCCGTCGATCTCGACATGGATCTGCACGAAAATCCGGGTTCCGGCGGTCCGGGTCTTGAGGTCATGCCAACCGCTGACGCCCGGCTGTTCCCGCAGCACCGCTTCGATCCGGGAAATCGTGCCCGGGTCCGCCTCGCGATCCATCAGGGCGTTCCAGGCGTCGAGACCGATCCGTCGCGCCCCGACCAGTAAAACGACGCTGGCGGCCAGTCCGACGACCGGATCGAGCCACAGAATCCCGTGCCGCGACGCGGCCCACAGCGCCGCCATGGCCCCGAGCGACGGCCAGAGGTCGGCGAGGTAGTGCAGCCGATCGGCCGCCACGATCTTCGACCCGGTTCGCCGCGCCACACGGGTCTGCCACAGCACGAGCGCCCCGGTGATCACGAGCGAGGCCGCCAGCGCCGCTATGCCTGCGGATTCCGCCGCCAGGGGGCGCGGGTCCCCGAGCCGCACGACCGCGCTCCAGCCGATCGCGCCGGCCGAGGCCGCCACGAGGACCGACTGCCCGAGCGCAACCAGATCCTCGACCGAGTTGTGGCCGAACGAGTGGTCCCGGTCGGGCGGCTTGGCCGCGTAGCGAATTCCGACGAGCGCCATGATCGATGACACCAGGTCGAGCGCCGAATCCGCCAGCGACGCCGCGACGCTCAGCGCGCCCGTCGCCCCGAGCGCCCACAGCTTCAGGCCGACGAGCACGAGCGCCGTCGTCACCGAGGCGAACCCCGCCAGCAGGTTGAGGCGATGATCGGCGGCGGTGTCGGAGGCGGATGCGGGGACGGCCGGCATGATTCCCTTCGGCTGAGTTGGCCTACACTGAGCCGGCCGAAGCCGGGTTTTGGCAAGCGCCGCCGGCAAAGGCGCGCCCGTCGAGAAACTCCGGTCCCGAATGGCGGAACGACTTGAAGCCGCTGGACGCCCGGGCGCTAGCTTCGACCCGCTACTTGTGCTGCATCGATGCTCTTGTGGCGATAAACCGCCATGTTAAAATTTTCCGTGGTTTATTTCGCGGGGTCACTTGCATTGGCTTAGATGGGCAAATATTATCTGAAAACTGCGACTGCTCGTCGATCGAGGGCTAAGCGCAGATCAAGAATGCACCCGAGTAGACGGCTGCGGTCCATGCCGGTTGCAGGAAAAGGAAGAGGCTTGATGACTGAAGAGCAAAACATCGGGCGGGGAGAGATCCTCGCGCTGACTACCGAGATCGTGTCGGCGCATGTTGCAAACAACTCCATCGTTCAGAATGACGTCGCTGGCCTGATCCAGTCCGTTTTCGCGAAGCTGAGCGAGCTTGCCTCCGGTGACGAGGCGAGCATGATCGAACTGACTCCGGCGGTGCCGATCAAGAAATCGGTGACTGACGATTACATCGTCTGTCTCGAGGACGGCAAGAAACTGAAGATGCTCAAGCGCCATCTGATGACCTCCTACGGGTTGACCCCCGAGGAGTATCGGGCGAAGTGGGGTCTGAGGCCGGACTATCCGATGGTCGCGCCGAACTACGCGGCCAAGCGGCAGGAACTCGCCAAGAAGATCGGACTTGGCCGCAAGCCGCGGCCGAAGTAAGGTCGGGATTGCGCGGTCGCGGTCGCGCCGGTAGAGCAAGGGTCGGCGTGTCTCAGGGCCGCGCGGGCCCTTTCTCGTTGCCGGAGGTCCGCATGACTGTGTCGAAGAAGCTGTTCGTCCGGACCTACGGCTGTCAGATGAACGTCTACGACAGCGAGCGCATGGTGGCGACGCTGGAAGCCCAGGGGTATTCCACCGTCGATGCGCCGGACGACGCGGATCTGGTGATGCTCAACACCTGTCATATCCGCGAGAAAGCCGCCGAGAAGGTCTATTCCGAGCTGGGCCGGCTGCGGCGGCTCAAGACGCGACGGCCGGGGATGCGGATCGGCGTCGCCGGCTGCGTCGCGCAGGCCGAAGGAGCAGAAATGCTCGTGCGGGCGCCCACGGTCGACTTCGTCGTCGGTCCGCAGGCCTACCATCGGCTGCCGGCGATGCTGGAGCGGGTGGCGACGGGCGCGCGCCCGGTCGAGACGGAGTTCCCGGCCGAGGACAAGTTCGACCACCTGCCCGAGGACCGCAGGGCAAGGCGGAGCCCGTCGGCCTTCCTGACCGTTCAGGAAGGCTGCGACAAATTCTGCGCCTTCTGCGTGGTCCCCTACACCCGCGGCGCCGAGGTCTCGCGTCCCGTGGCGCGGATCGCGACGGAGGCCCGGTCGCTGGTCGCGCGCGGCGCGGTGGAGATCACGCTGCTCGGCCAGAACGTCAACGCCTGGCGCGACGCCGCGGGGATGGGGCTCGCCGGGCTGATTCGGCGGCTCGCAGCGATCGAGGGGCTGGCGCGGCTGCGCTATACCACCTCGCATCCGAGCGACATGGGGCCGGATCTGATCGCGGCGCACGCCGAAGAGCCGAAGCTGATGCCGTTCCTGCACCTGCCGGTGCAGGCTGGCAGCGACCAGGTGCTTAAGGCGATGAACCGGCGGCACACGGCGGAGGCCTACCTGCGGCTTGTCGAGCGGATCCGCGCGGCGCGTCCGGATATTGCACTGTCGAGCGAC
>JANOEW010000710.1:0-3164 GCA_031413475.1 Amaricoccus sp. | reverse complement strand
CGAGATGGCCTGCAACTGGAAAGTCTTCTGGGAAAACTACAACGAATGCCTGCATTGTCCCGGCGTCCATCCTGAACTGAGCAGGCTGGTGCCACTGTTTGGCCAGGGCGTCATGGGTGATGAGCGGCTTCGCGGTGGTGGTCGCCGAACCGGGCTGCGGCCAGATCTACGTGGCGCAGGTGTTCGGCGGATAGGCCCGCCTCAGTTCGCCGCGACCCGGGTGGGCTGGCGGTAGAACACGTGGTTGCCGATCGCCGCGGTGCGGGCGAACTTGCGCGACCAGTCGGGGCGCACGTAGGTAGCGTGGAAATGCGTGGCGCCGTCGCTGACGGTGCGCGGGTGGCCGTCGATCAGCAGGCGGGCGAGCTTCTCGGCCCGGTCGCGGGGTGTCGCGCTGGTCATCACGTCGGGGCGACCGTCGCAGGCGTAGGAGAACTGGCAGCCGCGGCCGCTGCCCGCGCCCTGGGTGGTGACGCCGCAGATCGTGCGCGGATAGGCGCGCGACTCGACGCGGTTGAGCACGACCTCGGCGACGGCGAGCTGGCCGGCGAGCGGCTCGCCGCGGGACTCGAAATAGACCGCCTGGGCGAGGCACTGCCATTCCGCGTCGCCGGTCGCGCGCGGCATCGCCGCGAGCGCGTCGAAATCGAGGCGGGCGGGGGATGCGGCGGTGGGTTCGACCGCCGCGGCGTCGCGGGCGGCGAGGGTCACGCGGGCCTCCGGGGCGGCCGTTTTGGCTGCGCGACGGTCGCCGGCGATCGCGCCGATGCGCGCGGCGGCGAGCGCGTTCAGGGCGGCGTTCTCGCGGCTCATGATCCGGGCCACCTGGGTGGCGACCGCCTCGGAGCGGGCCGGCGGGACCACCTCGGCGGCGGCCGGAGCGCGGGCGACGAACAGCGCGGCCAGGAGGGCGGCGGCGAGGCCGGCGGCGCCGATGATTCGGGTCTTGAACGCGGGGGCTCCGGTCATTCGGGCTCTTTCTTCGTCTGCGCCGGCGACGTTTCGCGGCGCGCTGCAGCGCAACTCGGGGATCAAAGCCTTGCGCTTGTGGCAGGTCGAAGCAGGGAAAGTCCAGCAATTGCAATGCGTAAGCGGAAACCCGCGCATCGGCGCTCCAACTCGGGCGCCCGCGACGGCGAGAAATTCGAACGGATTCAGAGTTCTTTAAGACTGTGGTGAACCGCGGCGCGGGCCGACTCCGACAGCGCCGAAACGAGCGAAAAGTGGCTGCCGGCGGCGGTCAGGCGGGGGGCGAGCGCGGCCAGCCCGACCGTCCCGAACGATTCGGCGAGGCGGGACTCGGCCCAGGCCCGGCTCTGGACGCGGCGCCGGTCGGCGAGCCGGCCTCCGGCCGCGGCGGCGCGGACGCGCGCGTCGATCAGCGCGAGCGCGGCCTCGATCCCCTCTCCGGTCTGGGTCGAGACGATCACCACCTCGGGCGGCGTGCCGTCGCCGACCGCGAGCGACAGCGCGCCCCTGACGTCGGCGGCGGCGCGCTGCGCCGGGGGGCCGAGGTCGCCCTTGGTGACAAAGACCAGGTCGGGTACCTCCATCACGCCCGCCTTCATGTATTGCAGCGCGTCGCCGGCGCCGGGTTGGGCGCAGAGGACGACGAGATCGGCGACCTCGGCGATTTCGGTCTCGGACTGGCCGACCCCCACCGTCTCGACGAGCACCAGGTCGAACAACGCGCGCATCAGCACCATGGCCGGGTAGGTGATCACGGCGAGGCCGCCCAGCCGGCCGCGCGCCGCCATCGAGCGCAGGAACACGCCCGGGTCGTCGGGGTCGGTCTCGATGCGGGTGCGGTCGCCAAGCAGCGCGCCGCCGGAGCGGCGCGACGACGGATCGACGGCGATCACCGCGACGCTGCGGCCTTGGCCGCGCAGCCGCGCGACCAGCGCGTTGGTCAGCGTCGACTTGCCCACGCCCGGCGGGCCGGTGAGGCCGATCGCGACGCCCTGCGGCGCGGCGAGCGCGGCGTCGAGCAGCGCGGCGAGGCCGGGATCCGCGGGCGCGGTCTCGAGCGCGGTGAGGGCGCGGGCGAGCGCCAGCTTGCCGCCGGCGCGGAGGGCCGCGAGGTCCGAAGCGGCGGCGTTCATTCGCCGGCGTCCGGCTCCGTGCCGCGCCGCGAAAGGATGGTCGCCTGCGCCGCCGCGAGCCGGGCGATCGGCACGCGGAACGGCGAGCAGGACACGTAGTCGAAGCCCGCCACCTTGCAGAAGCGCACCGACGACGGATCGCCGCCGTGCTCGCCGCAGAGGCCGAGGGTGATGTCGGGGTTGCGCTCGCGGCCGCGGCGGGCGGCGATCAGCATCAGCTCGCCCACCCCTTCGACGTCGAGCACGTGGAACGGGTCCTCGTGGAACACGCCCTTGTTGACGTAGTCGCGCATGAAGCGGCCGGCGTCGTCGCGCGACAGGCCGTAGGTCATCTGGGTGAGATCGTTGGTGCCGAAGCTCAAGAACGCCGAGGAGGCGGCGAGATCGCCTGCGCGTAGCGCCGCGCGCGGGGTCTCGACCATGACGCCGAGCTTGTAGGTCAGCGCCGCGCCCTGCTCGCGCTGCACCTCCGCGGCGATGGCGTCGATGCGCGCCTTGACCAGCTCGACCTCGCGGTTGGCCGAGACCAGCGGGATCATCACCTCGGGGACCACGGCCTCGCGGGCGTCGCGGTTGACGGCGATCGCCGCCTCGAAGATGGCGCGGGCCTGCATGTCGTAGATCTCGGGCATGGTCACGCCGAGCCGCACGCCGCGCATCCCGAGCATCGGGTTGACCTCGGCCAGACCACGGGCGCGGGCGCGGACCTGCGCTTCGGGCAGGTCCATGGCGGCGGCGAGCGCGGCCATCTCCTCGTCGCCATGGGGCAGGAATTCGTGCAGCGGCGGGTCGAGCAGGCGGATGGTCACCGGCAGGCCGCGCATGATCTCGAACAGCTCGCGGAAGTCGTCGCGCTGCATCGGCAGCAGCCGGTCGAGCGCGGCGCAGCGCTCGGCGCGGGTGTCGGCGAGAATCATCTCGCGCATCACCGTGATGCGGGCCTCGTCGAAGAACATGTGTTCGGTGCGGCAGAGGCCGATGCCGTCGACGCGGAAGTCGCGGGCCATACGCGCCTCGGCCGGGGTGTCGGCATTGGCGCGCACGCCCATGTCGCGAACGGCG
>JANOEW010000709.1:0-1610 GCA_031413475.1 Amaricoccus sp. | reverse complement strand
CGTCGTGAAACCGGCGGCCTACACGGTGCAGGGTTGCTCCGCGGGGACGACGCTCGTCGCCGGCACCGGTTGCACGATGACGGTCGTGTTGCAGCCGCAGTCTGCCGGGGACGTCGGCGGCAGCATCGACTTCCATGTCGGCGAAGCCTCCCCCTATCGCATCCGGCTGTTCGGGGCGGCCACCGCGGCGGCGGGCGGCGCCGTCAGCTTCGAAAGCGGCGAGATATCCTTCGGCGAGGTGCCGGTCGGCACCGGCGCGCCGACGCAGAAGCTCAAGATCCGCAACGACAGCGCCGTGCAGGTCCAGTTCGCTTCGCTCGGCTTCGAAGGCACGCATCCGAACGACTTTTCGCGCTCGGGCCCCTGCAAGTTGAGCAATCCCCTGCCGCCCGGCGAGACCTGCATCGCCGAGCTCGCGTTCTCACCGGCTGCGTCCGGCGAGCGCCGCGCGCAGTTCGTGGTGAGGCTCGCCGACGGGCAGAGCGCGTCGGTGGGCGTGCGCGGAAGCGGGCGCTCGACCCAGGGCACCCCCGAGCCGGTCGCGGCGACGCCGGTCACCGTGGTCGAGTTCTACCGCGCGTCCGTCGATCATTACTTCATGTCCATCGCCGCGGATGAAATCGCGGCGCTCGACTCCGGGCTTTTCCCCGGCTGGACGCGCACCGGCCTCACGTTCAAGTCCCATGCGACCGGGCAACCCGGCTTCTCGCCGATCTGCCGCTTCTACCTCCCGCCGACGGCCGACTCGCACTTCTACTCGGCGAGCCCGCAGGAGTGCGCGGCGGTGGCGGCGGGCAACCCGAGTTTCATCCTCGAGTCGACCGCGGTGATGCACCTCGCTGTGCCCAATCCGCTCTCGGGCGTGTGCCCGATCGGGACGGTCCCGATCTACCGGACCTGGAACCGCCGGCCCGACACCAATCACCGCTACACGACCTCGCTCGCGGTACGGAACCAGATGGTCGCACTCGGCCACGCGCCCGAGGGCAGCGGGCCGGATGCGGTGACGTTCTGTGGGCCGGCGTAGAGTGGCGCCCCCAGGGCGCGCGAAGCGCGCCTCCCCCCAGCGGGCCAAAGGCGGGTGGCGCGCTTGGGACGGCCCGGCGCTCGGCGCAAGGCTCGGCTGCGGTCGAAGGCTGAGTATCCTCGCCGAGCTTGCGGCGGAGCTCGGCCGCTAGAAGAGGGCTGACTGGCGCGGCTTCGCGGGCGGAGGCGGCGCGGGATCGGGTTCCGGCGTGGGGGATTCGGACGAAAGCGCGGGCAACGGCTCGATCAGCGAAGCGTCGTCGTTGCGCACGGCGTTCACGCGCGTCGACACGGGGTGGAAGCGCATCGCCTCCGCGGGGTACGGCGCGACGAGGTCCGCGGGATCCTCGATCGCCGGATCGAGCCAGCGCGCGTACGCCGCCGGCGGAACGATCACAGGCATGCGCTCGTGCAGCGCGCGGATCAGCCCGTTCGCGTCGGTCGTGACGATCGTGCAGGTGTCGAGCGGCTCGCCGTCGGGCGCGAGCCAGCGCTCGGCGAGGCCGGCGAAGGCGAAGGTCGCGTCGTCGGCCATCGCGATGCGCATCGGCCGCTTCGACTTGCCGTCCGGCCCGAGTTGCCAT
>JANOEW010000708.1:0-1859 GCA_031413475.1 Amaricoccus sp. | reverse complement strand
TGGGCGGCAGCCCGGAATTCTCCGGGGTCTTCGGCGGCAGCTCCAGCTTCGCCTTCAGCGCCGCCACCTCACCCGCCAAGCCGAGCACCAACTCGATCAGCTGCTCCCGGCTCAACGCTTCAAGTTCCACGCGATCCATCCTAAGCGTGAATCATGCCCGACTCACGCCGTCAAAGGAAAATCTCTGCCAGGTGAGCAGTTACGCGCGGACAGCTCTGTTGATCATTGGGTTCCGAACAGACGGATCTCGCATCACTCGGCGGCGAGGCGGCGTGCGTCGCCGACCGCGATAAACCGCGCCGCCGCCGCGCCCGCCAGGTGTTCCAGCCGGCCGGCGACGAACGTGGCCTCGATCCGCCGCGTTGCCGGGTTCATCACCACGATGTCCGCCCGCGCGCCGTCGACCAGCGCCCCGCGGTCCGACAGCCCGAGCACGCGCGCCGGGTTCGTCGAGATCAGCGTCCAGGCCGCGGCGAAATCCAGCGTTCCGTGATCGGCGAGGGTCCAGGCGGCCGCAGCCATCGCCGGATAGTAGTAGTCCGACACCAGCGCGTCGCACAGCCCCTCGGCCACCAGGGTCTCGGCCGCGACGTTGCCGGACTGCGAGCCGCCGCGGACCACGTTCGGAGCTCCCATCAGCACCGGGTTGCCGCGCGCCTTGGCTTCGGCCGCCGCGGCGCGCGTGATGGGGAACTCGCAGATGTGCGCGCCGAGCGCGTCGTAGCCCGCCCGGACCGCCGCACTCGCGTCGTCGTGCGAGCCGCTGACGGCGCCGGCGGCGCGCAGCGCGGCGGCGATGCGCGCGAGGCTCGCCGGCACCTCCGGCCCACGCGCGGCGGCGGCTTCGACCAGCGCCATGTGCTCGTCGCCGCTGCGCCCGGACTGGGCGGCCCAGCCGGCGACGACGCCGGGGCTGCGCGCCCAGATGTCGCGCGCTTCGGCGAGATGGTCGTTGAAGACCACGTAGCCCACCGCGCCCGAAGCGATCGCGGCCACGAGCTGCGCTTCGCCGTCCAGGAAATGCGTCTCGTGGCGCAGCTGCAGACGGATGTCCGCCCGCGCCGCAAAGCCCGCCCGCGCCGCGATCAGCGCCGCGGCGTATGCCGCGCCCCGCCTGCCGCACTCCCAGGAGTGGCACTGGGCCATGTACGCCGTCGTGGCGCCATGGGCGCAGAGTTCCGCATCCAGGCTCGCGAGGCCGAGGTCCATGGCGAACCCCACCCCGTTGCGCGGCACCATGTGCCGCTCGAAGGCGTCGCCGTGCAGATCGACGATCCCCGGCAACACGAGGAAGCCCGCGAGATCGACCTCCACCCCCGGTCCCCCGCCGATCCGCCCCTCCGCCAGCGTGAGCGGCTCGTCGGAAAAGCCCTGGGGCGTGAGGACCTGCGCGCCGGTTAGGCGCAGGGGTGGATAGGGCTGCCGCATGCTCCGGCTTTACGGCCGGACCGTTGCGACTTCAAGACGCCGAAGGGGAGAGTCGGCGTGCATCCCGACAAGGGAGCCACTCCGCGGCAACGCTCTACGATCCTATCGTTCCTATCGTTGCACTGCCTCAAAGCCGGTTTCGGACTGCGCATACCGAACGAGCGCCAAGTCCGTCACGATGACGACCAGCACAACAAAGGCAGAGTGCATTGGCTCCAGGCGTGTAAGCTTGGAAAGAAACTCTTCCCAATTCTCTGGTCCGAACCCTCCGAAAAGGCCATAGAAACCTATGACAAGCGCACTGACTAAAACCAGCGTCAATACATGAAAGGTAATCCAAACAATGCATCGAACAGAATCGTTTGCCGCGATCAGTACCCGCAAGCAAAAGAAAGCGTGCACGGCACCTAGGGTCCCTTGTGGAAGTTCGG
>JANOEW010000707.1:0-11877 GCA_031413475.1 Amaricoccus sp. | reverse complement strand
AGAAGAAGTCCGCGTCGACGCCGAGTTCCGTGCCCTCCGGGAAGAACGACGGGATGAACGAGGCCTGCTTGTGCATGTAGCACTGCGGCGGCGAGGAAAAGAGTCCCTTCGGGCTGTCGCGGAAGTCCGTCGAGGCGACCGCGCCGGCCCCGCCCGCCACGTTGGCGTCGGTCCGGGCGAAGGCGCCGAATTCCTCGATCGCCGCGACGACCCGCGGGTCGTTGAACGGCACCTCGTTGGTGGTCCACTGGTCATAGACTTCCGGCGGCTGGGTCCGCAGCATCATGTCCTCGACCCAGTCGGTGGCCGGCCAGCCGGTCGCGCCGCCCGAGCCGAGCCCGATGCACCAGGGCGTGCCGCCGTCCGCGATGATCTGCTCGGACAGCGCCTTGAGCTCCTCCAGCGTCGTCGGCACCTCGTAGCCGGCGTCCTCGAAGTTGTCGGGCACGAACCAGACCAGCGACTTCACGTCGATCTTGTAGGGGAAGGCGTAGAGCCGGTCCTCGCCATCCTTGCCGGTGAAGGTGCCGAGCCCGACCCAGCTGTCGCCGGCGGCGTAGTTCTCGGCCAGCCAGGCGGCGGTCTCTTCGCCGAGCGGCTGCACGAAGCCCTTGGACACCAGGTTCTGGATCAGCCCGGGCTGCGGCAGAACCGCGATGTCGGGCGGGCTGCCCGCCTCGGTGTCGATCACGATCTGCTGCTCGTAGGATTCCGAGGACGAGTAGTTAACCTTGGCGCCGGTCGCCGCGGTGAAATAGGCCCAGATGCTCTCGGCGAGCGCCTGGTCGTCGCCGCGCCAGGGGCCGAACAGGTTCAGGGTCTGGCCGCTGAGATCGTTGGCGGCCTTGAACTCGTCGAAGCTCGCCCAGTTGAAGCGCGGATCCTCGCCCGGCGGGAACAGCAGATCCTGCGCGGCGGCGGCGCCGGCGGTCAGTGCGAGCGCCGCGACGCCGGCCCAGAGCGAAACTCTCATGCGGATTATCCTCCCAGTTGATCGGTCGACGGTCGCGACCTTCTCCACTTCGCGGCGCCGGCTCGGTTCCCGAGACTCAAAGCGCTTTGAGCTGCGGAACCATGAGCGCGCCACCGAACCGAGTCAAGACACTTGAGCGTCTGCCTTTCGCAACCCGATTGCAAGCCCGACCGGGTTCCGGCTAAAGTCAAAGCGCTTTGGTGGAACCCCGCGCCCGATGAAGCTGAAAGAGCTGTCGAGTCTCTTGGATCTTTCGGCGACCACCGTCAGCCGGGCGCTGAACGGCTATCCGGAGGTGAACGCCGAGACCCGGGCGCGGGTGCTCGCGGCCGCGCGGCGCCATGGCTACGTGCCGAATCAGATGGCCCAGCGGCTGGCCACCGGCCGGTCGATGGCGATCGGCCATGTGGTGCCCCTCTCCGAGCACCAGACGATCAACCCGATCTTCGCCGAGTTCATGCACGGGGCCGGCGAGACCTACTCCGCCGCCGGCTACGACATGGTCGTGTCGATCGTGCCGCAGGACAAGGAGACCGCCGCTTACGAGGCCTTCGCACGGCACCACAAGGTCGACGGCGTGATCGTGCACGGCCCCCTGCGCCTTGAGCCGCGGATCGATCTGCTCGACCGTCTCGGCCTGCCGTTCCTGATGCACGGCCGCGACGAGCGCCCCGAAGACACCTATTGCTGGCTCGACATCGACAACCGCCGCGCCTTTCGCCGGGCGGCCGATTTCCTGCTCGACCTCGGCCATCGCCGGATCGCGCTGATCAACGGGCTCGAGACGATGAACTTCGCCGCGCGACGGCGACGCGGGTTCGAGGAGGCGCTGGCCGCGCGCGGCATCGCGCCCGATCCCGCGTTGCTGCGCTCGGGCGAGATGACCGAGCCCTACGGCCACAAGGCGCTGCACGAGCTCATGGCCCTTGCCGATCCGCCGACGGCGTTCCTCGCCTCGGCGATCACCATCGCGCTCGGCGCGTTGCGGGCGGCGCGTGAGCTCGGTCTCGCGCCGGGACGGGACGTCTCGATCGTGACCCACGACGACGATCTGTCGTTCCTTTCCAACGCGGGCGCCGCGCCGCTGTTCACCGCGACACGCTCGTCGATCCGTGCCGCCGGACGTCGGTCGGCGGAGATGCTGATCGCGCGCATCAACGAGCCCGAGACCGCCCCCCGCACCGAGCTGTGGGAAGCGGAACTCACGCTCGGGAGTTCGACCGGCCCGAACCCGCGGCAGACCCCGTGACCGGAGTTCCCGGAACGCTTCGTCGCGCAGGTGATCATGTCCGGCGTCACCCCGTAGCACTGCGCGGCAAACGGCGCGCCGAGCCACCCGAACCCGGTGATAACTTAGTCTAAAATCAACAGGATGCCGTGCTTCGTGCAGATCTCGCGCAGCCGCCCCAGATAGCCCGTGGGCGGGATCTCACGAACACGCCGCTCGCCAGCATCGCCGGCGCGAACCGCGTCCCCTCCTCGTTGGTCCAGTTCGTCACCACGATCGGATGCCGCGTCCGGACGCCGAGATCGTTCAGCGACCGCACCACCTCCAGCCCGCCGAGCACCCCCAGCACCCCGTCGAACCGCCCCCCGGTCGGCTGCGTGTCGAGATGGCTGCCCACACAGATCGGCGGCAGCCCCGGCTCCGTCCCCTCCCGCCGCGCGAACATCGTCCCCATCGCGTCGACCCCGGTGACGAGCCCCGCCGCGTCGCACCACCCCTTGAACAGCGCCCGCCCCTCCGCGTCCGCGTCCGTCAGCGTCTGCCGGTCGTTCCCCCCCGCCACCCCCGGCCCGACCTCGGCCATCGCCATCAGGCTGTCCCAGAGCCTGCCGCCGTCGATCGTCAGGTTCGCGCCGGGAGCGGGCATGGGGCGTCCTCATCCAGAGCCAACGATATTGATAGGTTCCGCGTTTGCCGGAACGCAAGCCCGTTACCGGAGATGGGGCGGAGTAGATCATTCCGCAAATTGTATGGGCAGTGACCAACCGTGCTTATCTTGCGCCGAACCAGTAGACCGGCAGCCCAAGCCGAGTAGCGTCATCCTCGCGCAGCCATCGCATGCCATCGGGACCCGCCTCTGTAGCAAAGATCGTGACGTCATAGCCATAGCCAAGCTTCGCGACGTAGCTGCCCACGAGAGCGTTCGCCTGCGGGTCGGCGGCACCGCTGTCGCGGTCATAGGTCTGGTGGAAGCCGACGAGACCCGCCATCTTCTCGATCCCGAGGCGCGCTCCGCCGAGCCATGCCAGAGCGCACGAGGAGGCGCAAACGCCTTCAGCGACGGTCGAGTAGCCGAGCCGCCGCGCCTCCTCGCCGATCGAGATGCCCGCCACCATCTGGCCGCCGTTGGAGCTAAGGAGGACGTCGACTGCGTCGTAGCCGGGATACCTGTTCTTCACCTCCGCGGCGAGACGTTCGAAATCGTCGGACACCTCCTGCGTCATCTCGCCGGCGATCCTAATCCACGCCCTCGTATCGTCTGTATCGTAGACGCCCCAGCTGACTCGGCCGCTCGCGGTCTGGCCCCATCCGGGCGCAGGGGGCTTCGGCGGCAGAGGCGTCGTGGCCAAATCACGAAGCGAAGGCGATGTAGGCGAAGGCTCAATTGGGGGCGCGGCGGCGACAGGCGCATCGGCTTGGGGTGCCGGCGGAGCGGGAGCCGGCTGCGGTTGGTCCAACGAGAGTATGCAGTCCCCAAGCTTGATGATGGCTGCTGCGGAGCCCCTGAGGCTGTGGATCGTGATCGGCTCCTCGTGTCGATAGTCGTAGACGGCCACCGAATTGCCATCCTTCAACGCCGCAAGGAACGGCACCAGCTGCCCATCGCTGAGTTGGAGCATCATTAGGCTTTCCGATAGCGCCTCGGCTTGTCCTAGGAAGCGCGTGTAATCGACGTCTATGAAAATCGGGAAGCGCTCACTGGGGTTGAAAGGCATCATTTGGCTGCCCAGGAGAACACCAACCGACCCGCTGGCCATTGCAATCACCTCGAGAGTTACCGTGCCGCGCTCTGTCAGTGCACGGCAAAAACCGTCCGGGCCGCCTAGTCGGTCCACGCGCCAATCTTTGTGATCAAAAAGGACTTCGGCCGACGCGGCCGTCGTGGTCGCAAGGGCAACAAGAGCGGCTGCCACCGGTCGCTTCATTCGCGTGATCCTTACATCTCGCTGAATGTATGGCCGATGCGCATCATTTCAGCTATCCGCGCGTTTACATGTCATTAACGAACGGTCGCGAGCTGCCCAGCAAGGACCACTTGGCCAGAAGCCCGCCCGTCGGGTCCTGACATCTCCTCCGCGCTGATCCGCCCACTGCCGACAGCGCTTGCTCGGTATCGGCGAACGATCGCGGCGTTAACGACTTAATCCTGACAAAAACCGTGGCAAGCCACTTCCCAGCCACCTTCCAGCCGCCTTCCAGCCACAGCGTCGCAGCGTTAACCCCTGATCCGCCCCGACAATCACCCGAGCCGCTCCAGGACCCCCCGCAGCGTCCCGACCAGCTCGTCGATCTGCGCCTCCGAGATGATCAGCGGCGGCGACATCGCGATGATGTCCCCCGTCGTGCGGATCAGCACCCCCCGGTCGTAGCAGTCGAGGAACGCCTGGAACGCCCGCCGCGTCGGCGCGCCGGGGATGCCCGCGAGCTCCACCCCCGCGATCAGACCTTCGTTCCGGATGTCAATGACATGCGGGGCGTCCTTCAGGGAATGCACCGCCTCCTGCCAATAGGGCGCGAGCTCGGCGCAGCGCTCGAACAGCCCGTCCTCGCGGTAGGTCTCCAGCGTCGCCAGCCCGGCCGCCGCCGCGATCGGGTTGCCCGAATAGGTGTAGCCGTGAAACAGCTCGATCAGATGCTCCGGCCCCGTCATGAACGCGTCGTGGATCGCCGCCGTGGTCAGCACCGCCCCCATCGGGATCACCCCGTTGGTCAGTCCCTTCGCGCAGGTGATCATGTCCGGCTCGACGCCATAGAACTGCGCCCCGAACGGCGCGCCCAGTCGTCCGAAGCCGGTGATAACTTCGTCGAAAATCAACAGGATGCCGTGCTTCGTGCAGATCTCGCGCAGCCGCTCCAGATACCCGACTGGCGGGATCAGCACGCCGGTCGACCCCGCGACCGGCTCCACGATCACCGCCGCGATCGTGCTCGCGTCGTGCAGCGCCACGATCCGTTCCAGCTCGTCGGCGAGATGCGCCCCGTGCTCCGGTTGGCCCCGCGAGAAGGCGTTGCGGTCCGGCAGATGGGTGTGCGGCAGATGATCGACGCCGCCGAGCAGCGTCCCGAAGAACTTGCGGTTGTTGACGATCCCGCCCACCGAGATGCCGCCGAAGTTCACCCCGTGATAGCCGCGCTCGCGCCCGATCAGCCGGGTCCGCGACCCCTGCCCGGTCGCCCGCTGGTAGGCGATCGCGATCTTCAGCGCCGACTCCACCGCCTCCGAGCCCGAGTTCGAGAAGAACGCATGCGCCATCCCCTCCGGCGCCATGTCGACCAGCCGGTTCGCCAGCTCGAACGCCTTCGGGTGGCCCATCTGGAACGCCGGCGCATAGTCCATCTCGGCGACCTGGGCCTGCACCGCCTCGACGATCCGTGGCCGCCGATGGCCCGCGTTGCAGCACCACAGCCCCGCCGTCCCGTCCAGCACCCGCCGCCCGTCGGAGGTCGTGTAGTGCATCCCGTCCGCCGCCACGAACATCCGCGGCGCCTGCTTGAACTGGCGGTTCGCGGTGAACGGCATCCAGAACGCGCGCAGGTCGTTCGGGGCCGTGGGCGCGGAGGCGGAGCGGTGCGACATCGAGGATCCCCAGACCGCCCGAGAGGGCGAGTTCCGCTCGACCCCTTGGGAGAACGCGTGTTTTAAGACCGGAAGTTCAATTCTTGACGCTACCACCCCGGCGGCGAGGGTCAAGTTTATTCCGGGAGCCGCTATCGGGCGCCGCCGCGGCTTGCCCGCCGAGCCTCGGATTGCCATTGTGCGGCCGCGTCGGGCCCGGAACGGCCGCGCCGCGCGAGGGAACAACACCATGACCAACCCGCTCATGACCCGGCGCCAAGTCGGGAGAACGACGCTCGAAATCCCCGCGTTCGGGTTCGGCGCCGCCCACCTGGGCGAGCTCTACGCGACCATCCCCGAGCCGGAGGCGCGCGCCACGCTCGACGCCGCCTGGGACGGCGGCGTTCGGCTCTTCGACACCGCGCCCTGGTACGGCCGTGGCCTCTCCGAGCACCGGGTCGGCGGCTTCCTGCGAACCCGGCCGCGGGGCGAGTTTCAGCTGATCACCAAGGTCGGCCGCACCCTGCGCCGGCCCGCCGACCCCGCACGGTTCGACCGCGCGCCCTGGATCGGCGGGCTCAACTTCGAGGTGCGCTTCGACTATTCCTACGACGGCATCCTGCGCTCCTACGAGCAGGCCCTGCAGCGTCTCGCCATCGATACGGTCGACGCGCTGGTGATCCACGACCTCGACGCCGGCTTCCACGGCGACGGCCTCGGCGCCCACCAGGCCCAGCTCGAGGCGAGCGGCATGCGGGCGCTCGAGGAACTGAAGGCCGCCGGCGACATCCGCGCCTTCGGCATGGGCGTGAACCGGCTCGACGCGTTCGACGCGGTGGCGTCGCGGGTCGCGCTCGACTTCCTGCTGGTCGCGATGCCCTACACCCTGCTCGACCAGGGCGCGCTCCACGGCGGCATGGCGCGCTGCGTGGCGCAGGGCGTCGGCGTCATCATCGGCGCGCCGTTCGCCTCGGGCATCCTCGCCTCCGGCTCGGCCGGCCCGGCGCACTACGGCTACGCCGCGGCTCCCGAGGCGGTGAAGGCGAAGGTGCGCGCGATCGAAGCGGTCTGCGCCGCCCACGGCGTCGCGCTGTCCGCCGCGGCGCTGCAGTTCCCGCTGGCCCACCCGGCGGTCGCCGCGATCATTCCCGGCGCTGCCCGGTCCGCCGAAGTGGCCGCCAACATCGCCGCGGTCGCGGCCCCGATCCCGGCGGCGTTCTGGTCCGACCTCAAGGCCGAGGGCCTGATCGATCCTGAGGCGCCGACGCCGGCCACGCCATGATCCGCCTGCGGCGCGCGGCGGCGGCCCCGTTCACCCCTTGACCAGCGGATCGGTCAGCTTGCGGTGCTCCTGCAGCGCGAACCGGTCGGTCATGCCGGCGATGTAGTCCGCGACCACCCGCGCGCGGCCGGTCTCGTCCAGCGCGGCGCACAGGTTCCAGCCCTGCGGCATCAGCTCGGGCGCCGCGAGGAAGGTCTCGAACAGCTCGCGCACCACCGCCTTGGCCTTGCGCCGCATCCGCTGCACCGTCCAGTGCCGGTACATCCGGCGGTGCAGGAAGCTCCGGATCTCCTTTAGCTCGGCGAACGTCGCGTCGGAGAACCGCACCACCGGCCGGCCCAGCGCGCGCACCTGCTCCGCCGACCTCGGCGCCGCCTCCGCGAGCCGCGCGCGCGAGGTGGCCAGCACGTCCTCGACCAGCAGCCCGAAGAAGCGGCGCAGCGCCTCGTGCTGGCGCCGCCCCGGCTCCAGCCCCGGCCAGCGCGCGTCGACCGCGGCGATGCAGGGGCCGATCAGCGGCAACGCGCGCAGGTCGTCGAGCGTGAACAGCCCGGCCCGCAGCCCGTCCGCCAGGTCGTGGTTGTTATAGGCGATGTCGTCGGCGATCGCCGCAACTTGCGCCTCGGCGCTGGCGTGGGTGCCGAGCTCGAGGTCGTGCAGCGCCACGTAGTCCGCGAGGCCGTAGGGCACGTCTCCGGTCACCGGTCCGTTGTGCTTGGCGATGCCCTCCAACGTCTCCCAGGTCAGGTTCAGCCCGTCGAAGTCGGCGTAGTGCGCCTCGAGCCTGGTGACGATCGTCAACGCCTGGGCGTTGTGGTCGAAGCCGCCGTAGGGCGCCATCAGCCGCTGCAACTCGTCCTCGCCAGTGTGCCCGAACGGCGGGTGGCCGAGGTCATGCGCCAACGCCACCGCCTCGGCCAGCTCCTCGTTCAGCCCCAGCACCCGCGCCAGCGTGCGCGCCACCTGCGCCACCTCGATCGAATGGGTCAGCCGGGTGCGGTAGTAGTCGCCCTCGTGCTCGACGAAGACCTGGGTCTTGTGTTTCAGTCGGCGGAACGCGCTCGAGTGGATGATCCGGTCGCGGTCGCGCTGGAAGTCCGAGCGGTGAACCGACCCTTCCTCGGGAAAGCGCCGGCCACGGCTGGCTTCGGGCAGCGTGGCGAAGGGGGCGGTCATCGAGGCGGGTCCACCTTGTCGAGCGGCGACGTCGCGCCGCCGACCCCTGTAGCCCATGCCGGCGGGGGCCGAAAGATGTGGCGCAGCGCGGGTAAACCCGGCATCCCGCGCCGGCGCGTAACCCGCGGTTAACCAAAAGCGACGCAGTCTGCCGCGGGCTTCATGGAAGGCGCAAATGGGCGACGGGCCGCGGCCGGGCGGATTCTCGGAGGAGGCGATGCGTGGGCTCGACGACCTCGAGCGCCGGCTGCCGCCGCCCGGCGTCCCGCGCCCGACGGCACGCCCCTTCACGCAGACCGCCCCGGAGGCGGCGCGGCCCCACTACTGGGGCCACCGCGAACGGCTGCGCCAGCGGTTTCTCGGCGGCGGCCCAACCGCGATGCCGGACTACGAACTGCTCGAGCTCGTGCTGTTCAACGCGATCCCGCGGATCGACGTGAAGCCCCTGGCCAAGGCCCTGCTCACGACTTTCGGCGATCTCAACGGGGTGATCGCCGCGCCGGAGCCGCGGCTGATGGCCGTGCCGGGGGTGACTGACAAGGTGCATCTGCAACTGAAACTGTTCGAAGCCGTGGCGCACCGGATGGCCCGCGCGGCGGTGATGCAGCGCGAGGTGCTTTCGTCCTGGGACGCGCTGATGCGCTACTGCAAGACGGTGATGGCCTACCGCGACACCGAACGCTTCCGCATCCTGTTCCTCGACCGTAAGAACGTGCTGATCGCCGACGAGGAGCAGGCTCGCGGCACGGTCGACCACGTTCCGGTCTATCCGCGCGAAGTGGCCAAGCGCGCGCTGGAGCTGAACGCCTCGGCGCTGATCCTGGTGCACAATCATCCGTCGGGCGATCCGACCCCGAGTCAGTCGGACATCGACATGACCGAGGCGATCGTGGTGGCCTGCGCCGCGATCGGCGTGGCGCTGCACGACCACGTGGTGATCGGAAAGGGATCGGACGCGTCGTTCAGGGCGCTCGGTCTGCTCTGAGGCCGTTGACCGGGCTGGACATCGGCGCGCGCCAGGCGCAACCCTGCGTGACGGGGTCTCGCCCCGGGGGGACCTCGCGATGGGTCGGCCGGCCGCGCGTCGCATCTCCCGGTTGACGGGCTGCCGCTGCACGACGAATTCCGCTACATCCACGTGACCCGCGACGGCCGCGACGCCTCGATGTCGTTTCACAACCAGGCCAACGGCTTCACGCAGCAGGTGCTCGCCGCAATGGACGCGGCCGGGCTGGCGGACCCTGCGATCGCACGGGCCTATCCTGCGCCGATTAAGGACAAGGCCGCACATTTCCACCGCTGGCTGACCGAAGGCGTGGCGCCCGGCGACACGGACGGTACGCCGCAGATGTCGTTTTTCCACACCGAGCAGACCTGGTGGGACGAGCGCTACCGGCCGAACGTGCTGCTGGCGCACTACAACGACCTGAAGGCATACCTCGACGGCGAGATGCGCCGGATCGCGCGCTTTCTTGGGATCGAGGTCGCGGAGGCGCGCTGGCCCGAGCTGGTCGAGGCGGCCGGCTTTCACGCAATGCGGCGCAACGGCGAGGCGCTGATGGGACGCTATGCGGGACTTTTCACCCACGGTGCCCAGGGGTTCTTCCATCGCGGCGACAACGCGCGTTGGCGCGGCGTGTTCGCCGACGAGGACCTGGCGCGCTACGACGCGCTGGTCGCGTCCCGCCTGAGCCCGGACTGCGCGGGCTGGGTCGCCGACGGCCGCCGGGGCGCGGACCCCGGCTGACCTCGGGGCCGCATCGCCTCGGCCGGAGGCGTCGGCGATCGCGGCGTCGTTGCGACCTTTCGTTCCATAGACTTTTTGAAGCCGTCCGAAATTGGACGGTGGCGCTTCAGGCCCGAAGTCGCTCGGGAAACAGCCCGGCGAGCCCCTCGGTCGAGGCGGCGCAGACCCCGCGCTCCGTGACGAGCCCGGTGACGAGGCGGGCGGGCGTCACGTCGAACGCCGGGTTGGCGGCAGGGGTCGTCTCGGGGCAGACTCGGACGGCGCCGAGCCCGCCGTCGGCCTGACGGCCCCAGACATGGGTGACCTCGGCGGCGTCGCGCGCCTCGATCGGGATGTCGCGCAGCCCGTCGCTGATCGACCAGTCGATGGTCGGCGATGGCAGGGCGACGTAGAACGGCACGCCGGTGTCGTGGGCGGCGAGGGCCTTGAGGTAGGTGCCGATCTTGTTGGCGACATCGCCGCTGGCCGTGGTTCGGTCGGTGCCGACGATGACCAGATCGACCGCGCCGCGCTGCATCAGATGGCCGCCGGCGTTATCGACGATCAGCGTATGGGCGACGCCGTGGCTGGCCATCTCCCAGGCGGTGAGCGCCGCGCCCTGATTGCGCGGGCGGGTCTCGTCGATCCAGACATGCACCGCCAGCCCTTCCTCGACCGCGCGGTAGATCGGCGCGGTCGCCGTGCCCCAGTCGACGGTGGCGAGCCAGCCCGCGTTGCAATGGGTGAGCACGTTCACCGGCGCCCCGCCCTTCTGCGCCGAGATCGCCGCGATCAGCGGCAGCCCGGCGTCGCCGATCGCGCGGTTGATCGCTACGTCCTCGTCGGCGATCGCCGCGGCGCGGGCCCAGGCTGCCTCGGCGCGGCGGGCGGGGCGCAGGGCGGCGAGAGCGGCCCGCATCGACGCGAGCGCCCAGCCCAGGTTCACCGCGGTGGGCCGGGTGCGTCGCAGCGTTTCCTCGGCAGCCGCCAACCCTGCGTCGGACGGATCGGCCTCCATCGCCAGCGCCACCCCGTAGGCCGCCGTCGCCCCGATCAGCGGCGCGCCGCGCACCCACATCTCGCGGATCGCCACGGCCGTCGCGTCGAGGCCGGTCAGATCGGCGATCCTGAGTTCATGCGGCAGCCAGCGCTGGTCGATGATCCGGACACCGCGCCCGGACTCGGCGCGCCAGATCGTGCGGAAGGGCACGCCGTCCACCAGCATCGTGAGCTCCTCGGACAGATTTGTGCGACCGTCTGTCGGCGGCATGGCGCTGTCAAGTCGCGCGGCAGACGAGAAACGGGAGGGAACAATCCTGTCGCGACCATCGACCGCGAGACGGGCGCAAGCCCGGACACCGCTTGAGGGTATTCGTTCAACCGATCAGGCTCCGAAGCCGCCGTTCTCGGCGACCCTGGCCCGGGACATCGCGACCGGCTGGCCGCCGCCGGGCCCGGCGAGGGCGTGCTGAGCGACGAGGTATCGGTCGAACAGCGGCAGGCTGGCGCCGCCCACGGCGCGGGCGATCGGGCCCAGCGATCCCGGCCGCACCTCCGGCGGATCGAGCCCGGAGAGGTCCAGCCTGGCCATTTCGGTCGAGATCGCGCCGAGCAAGCGGGCCTGCACCCGCGCCGGGAAGGGACCGTCGACGATCGCCGCCTCGAGGTCGATCACCGCGCTTGCCGCGACCGTGGCCTGCGCGATGCCGCGGGCCGCCCCGGCGATCCAGCCGTCCAGCAGGGCGTCGAACCCGGTCCAGTCGGCTTCAGGGTCGTAGAGCGCGGCCACCGGCAGGTCGGCCGCGATCAGCCGCCGCTCCAGCGCCACGAGCGAAGCGATGTCGATGAGCTGCACCAGGCGACCGGCGCCATCCTGCACCGGCATCGAGCCGAGCGCGGCGGCGTTGCCGGTGCGGCCGGCGAAGAGACCGCCGTT
>JANOEW010000706.1:0-1824 GCA_031413475.1 Amaricoccus sp. | reverse complement strand
CGGCCGCTGCCCCGACTGCCCCGCAAGACTGAACCAGCCGCAAACGCCTGAGGGCTGGCAGGTCTGGGATCTGGTCGGTCGCCTTGGTGGCCAGCTGCGCGTGATCCCCGGCGCGGTGCTCGGCTGGGACATGGGCGCGGCCCTCGCCCTGGCCCGGGCCCTCGGCATCGACACCCTCATCGCCGCCGAACTGCTGCCCGAGATCGAGGCGGTGATGGTGCGCAAGCTCAACGAACAGATCGGAGACGGCCGTGGCTGAAAAACGCGTATCCGTCCGCCTGGTCGCGGAAGGCGGCCGTCAGGTGCGCGCCGAACTGGAAGGCGTCGGCGAGGCTGGCGCGCGGGGCTTCGGCCGGCTGTCCTCCGAGATGGAGCTGGCCAACGCGCGGCTCGGCAGCTTCGCCCGCAAGGCGGGGATCGCGCTCGCCGCCATGACCGCCGCCGCGGCCGCCGCCGGCGTAGCGATGGTGCGCTCCGGGCTTGATGTCATCGGCGCGCAGGCCGACATGGCCGCCTCGCTGAAGACGACCGTTGAAAGCCTGCAGGTGCTGACCTGGGCCGGGGAACTGGCCGGCGTCTCGATGGGGGAGATCGAGCAGTCCACGAAAAAGCTGACCACCAGACTGTCCGAAGCCGCAGCCGGATCGGGTTCCGCCGTCGGCGCGCTGCAGCGTCTGAACCTGACGGCCGCCGAGCTGCATGCCTTGCCGCTCGACCAGCGCATTGTCGCCATTCAGGACGCGCTCAACCTGTTCGTGCCCGAGGCCGAGCGTGCGGCCGTGGCGTCCGACCTGTTCGGCGATAGGGCGGCGCTTGCCTTCCTGCGTATTGACTCCGCCGCCCTTCGCGAAGCGGCGCAGGACGTGCAGGATTTCGGGGTGGCGGTGAGTGCGGCCGACGCCGCGCAAATCGAACGCACCGGCGACGCCATCGCAAAGCTCAGCCTGATCTGGCTCGGGCTGACCAACCGCCTGACCGCCGCCGTCGCCCCGGCCTTGGAGACCGTGGCGAACGCGCTGGCCGACATGGCGCGCGGCACGGGGCCTGTCGGCCGCGTGATCGCGGCGCTCTTCGACAACCTCGGCCGCCTTGCCACCTATGCGGCGACCTTCGCCGCCCTCATGGCGGGCCGTTGGGTGGCGGGGCTGGCGGCAGCGGCCCTGTCCGTGCGCGGCCTAGCCACGGCGCTCGTCTTCCTGCGCGGCGCATTGATCCGCACCGGCATCGGCGCGCTCATCGTCGGCGCCGGGGAGCTGGTCTACCAGCTCTCCCAACTCGTCGCCCGGGTCGGAGGCGTCGGAGAGGCCTTCCGCCTGCTCGCTGATCTCGCCGCGGAGGTCTGGTCACGTGCGGGCCTCGCACTAGACGCTGCGCTCGCCAACATGTCCGCCGGATGGGAGGGGCTGAAGGCGGCCGGGCTCTCGGCGCTCGAAGAAACCATCGCCGGCGTGGTCAGCTTCGGCGACCGAACAGCGGCGGTGTTTCAGGGAGCCTATGACGCCGCCGTCGTGATCTGGGGCCGCCTCCCCGGCGCCATCGGCGATTTCGCCTTCCAGGCGGCGAACGGGTTGTCGATCCGTCCGAGCGCCAGCGGGTCGAGCGTGCCGATCCGCACGCCGCCTTCGCCCACCGCCCAGTCGGGCAGCAGGTCCAGCGCGGCGTTCAACCCGTTGATGAAGCCGTTGATCCGGGTGACGACCCTGGTGTCCGCGCGGCTCGGAAAGGCCGCGTTTTCCGACGACGGCGCGCGGGTGGTCCGCGTGTCCCTCACGCGCGAGGGTCCCGTTGTCGTCGGCCGAATTGACATGATGGACCCGGATGAGA
>JANOEW010000705.1:0-1977 GCA_031413475.1 Amaricoccus sp. | reverse complement strand
CGCGGAGAACCGCCCGCGGCGCTACATCGAGGTCGGCTCGGGGATATCGACGCGGTTCGCGCGCCAGGCCATCACCGATCTTGGGCTGGAGACGCGCATCATCTCGATCGATCCGCATCCGCACAACCCGATCGAGGGCCTCTGCGACGAGATCATCGTCGCGCGCATGGAGGACATGCCGGCCGAGTTCTGGCGCGGCCTCGACGCCACCGACATGCTGTTCGTCGACAACAGCCATCGCAGCTTCCCCGCCTCGGACGTCACCTGCTTCTTCGCCGAGGTGATGCCGGCGCTGCCGCCGGGCACGCTGTTCGGCCTGCACGACATCTTCCTCCCCGACGACTACCCCGCCGCCTGGAAGGACCGCTTCTACAGCGAGCAGTATCTGATGATGACCTACCTGCTCGGCGGCTGCGGCCCGGACGACATCGTGTTGCCGGTGAATTGGGCGACCAGCCAGCCTGATCTGTTCGGCCAATTGGCACCACTCTGGTCGCGGCAGGACATCTTCAAGGGCCTGAACCTCAATGGCGGCTGCTTCTGGCTTCGCAGACGTGCCGCGGCGATCGGCTGAGGGTATCGCGCGCGCGGCGATGAACGGGACGTAAACCCACACCGACGGCGCGGCCGGAGCGTGTTCGGCGAGACGTCCGATCTGGACGGTCAGGCCCGCGCATGAGGGGCCCCGTCGCCGCGCTTGCCGAGCGGCGGGCACTGTCCGAATTCGGTGCCCGGGGCTGGGTGGACGCTCGGCCACCAACGGATCGCCATTCGCGATGCGGTCGGGCTGGCGCATGTCACCTGCGAATGCGGGAACAGGCCTCGCGCCGGTCAGAAACTGATGGCCAGGCCCGTTGAAAATCCGGTCACGCCCTTGTCAGCGAAAAAGTACCGACCGATCAGTCGAACGCGGGTGGCGTTGATGCCCAGCGCACCGATTTCGTAGCGGCCAATGTCGAACTCGATGCCGCCGCCGACCTTCGCCGACCATGCAAATCCAATGGCGTCCCGCTGGTCGCCCAGGTAGCTGGTGGCTGTTCCTTCAAGCACCCAGCGGATCGGCCGGCCAAAGGCCTCCCACCCCGTCGGCCATCGCAAGCGCGTCCAGAGGCCAAGCGAGGTTGCATCTGAGCGACCGCGGCCAGCGGGCAGCGTATCGCCGAAGGTCTGCAACAGGATCTGCGTGTAGCGAAGCTCCACGTCGATGTCGCGTTCGGGTCGGTAGTCGTAATAGGCGAGCGTCAGCGACCCGCCGATGCCCCAGACATTGATGTGCCGGTCCGTCAGGAATGGCAGGTCGGCCCCGGTCCGCCGCTCAATGAAGCCCGCGAGCAGGCGAGCGTCGGATGCCGCGTAGCCCGCCGCGAGGTTGAAGGTCGGCCGCAGGTACAAGTACTCCGCAAGGCGGATATCGTAACCGACGCCAGCCGTTGTGGTGAAATTGTTCCACCGCGTCGGGACGCGGCGCGCCTCCTCGCCCCCCGTAAACGCGTAGCGCGGATCGTAGCGCGCATAGGAGGCATAGATTTCAAGAAAAACAGGCAATGACTCGCTGACCGTGAACCCGAAGCCGAACTGGCTGTAGGAGAACACACTATCCGCGTCTTCAGCGCCGACGCTGCCCCTTGTGACCTGGATTGCATTGGCCGATCCGTCGGGGACGATGCCGTAGCCCATCAGCCCGAGCACGCCACCCGGGCGAGAGCGAAGGGTGGACCCAAGCTGCCGTATCCGCGCCGCAGTCTCGGCGGAACCCGCCTCCAGAGCTGCGCGATCGATCAACTGGGCGCTCGCGTGCGGCGACCACAGCGCCGCGCCGCCAAGCAAAGCCAGGGGCGGCCACGAAGCGGGCCATCCGCGCCGCGGTGTTCATTCACCCGTGTCCGCGGGCCCGGGATCCCGCCTCTTCGCGGGGGTGCGTCCGCTCGCGGCCTCCTCTGAGCGACCAGGACCGGCGCCAACGCCTCCTTGCTGCGG
>JANOEW010000704.1:0-3349 GCA_031413475.1 Amaricoccus sp. | reverse complement strand
AGGCCGAGGGGTCAGAAAGCTACGAGGTCAGCAAGGACCGCCATTTGTGGGACCGCTTTCAATGTCTGGGCTCTGCTTTTTCGCAGACAGTCGCCCGGTGGCAATCGGGTTTGGCCGAACTCGAACAAATTGAATTGCGCGCCGTGCTCCCCGAACTGCCGGCCTTCCTCGCCGAACTCGATGCTGGTTTGGCACAGTTGGCCCCAGTGCTCGCTGGCCGGCCTTCGGGTCACCAGCCATGCACGGTGCGCTTGGAGTTTGAATCCGTTGCGCTGGGACGCCTGTCCGGTTTTGAGCGCGCCGCCGTGGAGGCCGTTCCCTTAGCGCGTCGGGAGATCGCACATGGACGCCCTCTTGGCCTTCACGCGGGTCGTGGACCGCATCAGCTGGGTCTTCGGCCTGATCGCGACCTGGTCGGTTCTCGTCGTGACCTTGCTCGTCGCCGGCGACGCGCTGGTCAGCTACGGCATCACCTGGCTCGACAGCGCCGATCGCTGGCTGACCAGCGTCGGCCTCGACGTCAGTTATCTTCTCGCCTGGTACCGGCTCAATTCGAACTCGGTCACCGACGCGTCGCTGGTCCTGTTCGGGGTCATCGTGCTGCTCGGCGCGCCCTGGACGCTGAAGGTCAACGAGCACGTCCGGGTCGATCTGGTCTATGCGTCGGTCAGCGACCGCGCCCGCGTCTGGATCGACCTGCTCGGCGGGCTGATCTTCCTGCTGCCGATGTGCGTGATCCTGATCGCGCTGACCTGGCCGTGGTTCCTGCAGGCCTGGACGTCGAACGAGATGAGCATCAACGCCGGCGGCCTGCCGCGCTGGCCGGCGAAGTTCCTGCTCCCGCTCGGTTTTGCGCTTCTGGCTCTTCAGGGGGTTTCCGAGATCATCAAGTGCATCGCCTGCCTGACCCGGGGCTACGTTCGCGTGCACGCTTACGAGAAGCCCGTTCAGTGACCGACTTCGTCTCGCACAACATGGCCCCGCTGATGTTCGCGGGGCTGGTCCTGTTTCTGATCGCCGGCTATCCGGCGGCGTTCTCGCTCGCGGCCGTGGGGCTCGTGTTCGGCTTCATCGGGATCGAGCTCGGGCTGATCTCGACATCCTACTTCGGCAACCTGACGTTCCAGCTCAGCTCGGTGCTGAACAACGACCTGCTGCTGGCGATTCCGCTGTTCACCTTCATGGGCGCGATCCTCGAGCGCAGCGGACTGGCGGAAGACCTGCTGGAAGGCTTCGGCCAGCTGATGGGCGGGCTGCGCGGCGGGCTCTCCTACGCGGTGATCCTGGTCGGCGCGGTGCTCGGCGCCATCACCGGCACAGTGGCGGCCTCGGTGATCGCGATCGGGCTGATCGCGCTGCCGATCATGCTGCGCTACGGCTACAACGTGCGGCACGCGACCGGCGTGGTGGCGGCGTCGGGCACGATCACCCAGCTGATCCCGCCGTCGCTGGTGCTGGTGGTGCTCGCCGACCAGCTCGGCGTCTCGGTCGGCGAGATGTACAAGGGCGCAATCGGGCCGAGCCTGGTGCAGGTGGCGCTGTTCGCGGCCTGGGTGTTCCTGCTGACGCTGATCCGGCCGAACGACGTGCCGGCGCTGCCGCCGGAGGCGCGTACCCTGCGCGGCTGGGCGCTGGCGTGGAAATGCACCAAGGGCATGGTGCCGTCGCTGATCCTGATCTTTCTGGTGCTGGGCACCATCCTGCTCGGGGTCGCCACTCCGACCAAGGCCGGGGCGCTCGGCGTGGTCGGCGCGATCGTGCTGGCGCTGGCGAACCGGCGGCTCGACTGGGCGATGACCTGGCACGGCATGCAGACCACGATGCGGCTGACCGCGATGGTGGTGTTCATCCTGCTCGGCGCGCGGATCTTCAGCCTGATCTTCCAGGGCGTCGGCGGCAAGGAATGGATCGAGGGCTGGCTGGTGTCGCTGCCTGGCGGGGTGGTCGGCTTCCTGATTTTCGTCAACGTGTTCGTGTTCGTGATCGCGTTCTTTCTCGATTTCTTCGAGATCGCCTTCATCATCGTACCTTTGCTGGTGCCAGCGGCGGAGGCGCTCGGGATCAACATCATCTGGTTTGGCGTGTTGCTCGGAGCCAACATGCAGACAAGCTTCATGCACCCACCGTTCGGCTTCGCGCTGTTCTACCTGCGCGGGATCGCGCCGAAGACGGTGCGAAGTTCGGACATCTATTGGGGCGCGATTCCTTGGGTGGTGTTGCAGCTCTGCCTCGTCGCCATCCTGATCGCGTTTCCGGAGGTGGTGACCAGCTTTCTCGACATCGACGCCGACGTGGACCTCGACACCATCCAGATCGAGGTGCCGCAATCCGGCGGCGATCTGTCCGCGCCGCCGGCGTTCGACCTATCGGCCCCGCCCACCATCACGCCCTGACGCGGTCGCGGGCGCGCGGATGGAGACAGAGACGCTGAGCCTCGCGGACGGGCGCCGCATCGCCGTCGCCCGCAGCGCCGGGCGGGAACCGGGGGTGGTGTTCCTCGGGGGGTTCCGCTCGGACATGACCGGAACCAAGGCGACCTATCTCGAGGCCTGGGCGCGATCCCGGGAGCGGGCGTATCTTCGGTTCGACTACACCGGCCACGGCGCCTCTTCGGGCGACTTCGAGGCGGGCTGCATCGGCGACTGGGCCCGCGACGCCGAGGATGCGCTCGAGCGGATGACCGAGGGGCCGCAGGTGCTGGTCGGCTCGTCGATGGGCGGCTGGATCGCGCTGCTGCTCGCGCTGCGCCGGCCCGATCGGATCGCCGGCGTCGTCGGCGTCGCCGCGGCGCCGGACTTCACCGAGGACGCGTTGTGGGCCGCCTTCGACCCCGGCCAGCGAGCGCGGCTGATGACCCAGGGACGGCTGGAGTTGCCCTCGGACCATTCCGACGCGCCCTATGCGGTCACGCGCCGGCTGATCGAGGACGGACGCGACCGGCTGGTGTTGCGGGCGCCGCTGGCGCTCGGCTGTCCGCTGCGGCTGCTGCACGGGACCGCCGACGCGAACGTCTCGGTCAGCGTAGCACTGCGCCTGCTCGCCCATGCCGACGCGGCCGACGTCCGGCTGACCCTGGTCCGGGGCGCCGACCACCGCTTCAGCGCGCCGGACAACCTCGCCCTGATCGCCGCGACGATCGAGGAGCTGGCCGGCTGATCCCGGCCGCGCTCACAACGCGAGCCCGGCGACGACCAGCGCCAATCCCAACGCGGCGAGACCGACCGAGGCGAGGTTGACCGCCACCAGCCGGTGCAGCCGGGCGCGCGCGATCTCGGGGGTGGGCTTGTCGCGGCGGATGACCAGCCCGGTGCGGATGCAATGGCCGAGCCCGAGCAGGCCGGCCGCCACC
>JANOEW010000703.1:0-4258 GCA_031413475.1 Amaricoccus sp. | reverse complement strand
CCTCATCCGTTCGTCGCGCCGGCGAGCAGTCCGCCGCCGTCAACGTCCAGCACCTGGCCGGTGATGAAGGTCGCGCCGGGAGAGACCAGAAACAGCGCCGCCTCGGCGACCTCCTGCGGCTCGCCGTTGCGGCCGAGCGGCGGCGTCGATACGCTAGGCTCCACCTCGATCCCCTCAAACCCCGAGCCGGAGCGGTGCGGCGCCAGATCGCCCACCGCCAGCGCGTTGACCCGGATGCGGTGCGGCGCCAGCGCCAGCGCCAGCGTGCGGGTCAGTTGCTCGAGCGCGGCGCAGCTCACCGAATAGGCCATCAGCCCGGGCAGGGCGCGCCGGGCGAGGCTTGACGACAGGTTCAGGATCGCCCGGTCGTCCGGCTCGCCGGAGTCCGCCACCGCCTGCTCGATCATCCGCCGCGCCACGATCTGGCTCAGCCGCAGGTTGGCCATGACGTTCCGGGTCAGCGACTCCTCCATCCGGTCCGCCGCAGGGTTCAGCGAATCCGAGGTCGCGATCAGTCGGCTCGCGTTCACCAGCACGTCGATCCGCTCGTACGTGTCCAAGGTGGTCGCCATCAGGTTCGTCATGCCCAGCTTTTCGCGCAGATCGCCGTAAAAGCCCGTCGCCCGCCCGTCGTAGCCGGCGGCCATCAGCGTTTCGACCTCGATCTCGAGCTGCTCTTCGTCGGCGTCGGCCATCATCACCGCCGCCCCGGCTCGCACCAACCGTTGCGCGATCGCCCGACCCACCCCGTGCGCCGCATCGGTGACGATCGCCGATTTTCCAGCCAGTCCGTTCGCCATCTCGTCCCCCGACGCCCCGCAAGGCAACGAGCATAGACGAGGCCCGCCGGCCCCGGCGAGCGGAAACGGCGCGGCGGCGCGGGCTTACGGCCCGCACCGCCCGCCACTACTGCGGCGCGGGTGGCACCGAACGCACCTTGTGCGGCCAGCCGCTCACAACCGCTCGAACGCCAGGGCGATGCCCTGGCCGCCGCCGATGCACATCGTCACCAGCCCGTAGCGCCCCCCGGTTCGCTCCAGTTCGTAGAGCGCCTTGATCGTCAGGATCGCGCCGGTGGCCCCCACCGGATGACCGAGCGCGATCGCGCCGCCGTTCGGGTTCACCCGCGCCGGGTCGAGCCCGAGCGCGGTGTTCACCGCGATGGCCTGTGCGGCGAAGGCCTCGTTAGATTCGATCACGTCGAAGTCCTCGACCGCGAGCCCGGTCCGCTCGAGCAGCTTCTTCACCGCCGGCACCGGGCCCATCCCCATCACCCGCGCCGGCACCCCGGCCACGGCGTAGCCGAGCAGCCGCGCCCGCGGCCGCAGCCCCGCTTTTTCGGCCGCCTCCGCCGTCGCGAGCACCAGCGCCGCGGCGCCGTCGTTGATCCCGCTCGCGTTGCCCGCGGTCACCGTGCCGTCTTTCCGGAACGCCGGCCGCAGCTTGGCCAGCGCCTCGGCGGACGTTGGCTTCGGGTGTTCGTCGGTCGACCAGGCGACCGGCTCGCGCTTAACCGTGATCTCGATCGGCGCGATCTGGCCCGCGAAGCGCCCGCCGGCGAGCGCGTCCGCCGCGCGGCGCTGGCTCTCCAGCGCGAAGGCGTCCTGCGCCTCGCGGCTGATCTGATTCTCCTCGGCGACGTTCTCCGCGGTCACGCCCATGTGCCCGGTGCCGAACGGACAGGTCAGCGCCCCGGTCATCATGTCGATCGCGCCGGCGTCGCCCATCTTCTGCCCCCAGCGCGCGCCGCTGAGCGCATAAGGGGCGCGCGACATGTTCTCGGCGCCGCCGGCCAGCGCGAACTCGGCGTCGCCCATGGCGAGCGCCTGCACCGCCGACACGATCGCCTGCGCGCCGGAGCCGCACAGCCGGTTCACGTTCATCGCGCCCGCCGTGTCGGGCACGCCGGCCTCGATCGCCGCGACTCGGCTGAGATACATGTCCCGCGGCTCGGTGTTGATGACGTGGCCGAAGAAGACCTGCCCCACTTGCGCCCCCTCGACACCGGAGCGCTCCAGCGCCGCCCGCGCGACATGCGCGGCCAGCGCCGTGGGAGGCGTCGCCGCGAGGCTGCCGCCGAAGGTCCCGATCGCGGTGCGGGCCCCGTCGAGGATCACGATGTCGCCGGTCATGCGGTTTCCCTTCGTTGAGTCCCGTCGCTCCAAGGTCGCGCGTCGCCGGCCGCAACGCAAGCGCGGCCGGCTCGCGATTGGCTCGGGTCGCTTTCAAACCGGCGGCGTTCGTGTATAGTTCGCTCATGCAAGCCAGACGAACCGGTCATGGCGGCCAGGAGCGGACGTGCAGGTTCTGATCGTCGAACATAACCGGGACCTCGCCCGGATATGGGCCGGGTTCCTCGGACGCCAGGGCATGGTCTGCACCGTCGCCGCCGCGCCGGCCGAAGCCTACGCCGCCCTCCGGGCGCAGGCGTTCGACGCGCTCGTGCTCGACATGGAACTGCCGGAGGGCGAGGCGATCGCGGTGGCGGACTTCGCCACCTACCGCAATCCCGAGATACCGATCATCGCTGTCACCGCACGCGGGTTCTTTTCGGACAGCGCGATCTTTGAGCTCGTCCCCAACGCCCGGGGCCTCCTGCGCTCGCCGCTGCGCCCCGACGACATGGCTGCGCTGGTCGAGCACTACGGGGCTCGATCGGCCGCCGCCGCCAGCCGCAGCCGCGCCGGCGGCGGCGGCTGATCCTCGGCTCCCGGGCGTCAACGCCCGTGCGGCGCGGTCCAGTCGAGCTCGGGGCCGAGCGGCACCACCCCGGACGGATTAATTGAGCGGTGGCTCGCGTAGTAATGCTGCGTGATATGGCCGAAGTCTACCGTCGCAGCGATGCCCGGGCGCTGATATAACGCGCGCGCATAGGCCCAAAGGTTCGGATAATCCAACAGCCGCCGCCGGTTGCACTTGAAGTGCCCGTGGTAGACCGGGTCGAAGCGGAACAGCGTCGGCGCGAGCCGCCAATCCGCCTCGGTCAGCCGCTCGCCCAGCAGCCAGCGCCGGTCGCTCAGCCGCACCTCGAGCCAGTCGAGCGTTGCGAAGACTTCCCCGGCCGCCTCCGCATATGCCGCCTGCGTTGTCGCGAAGCCGGCGCGGTAGACGCCGTTGTTCAGGCCGCGATAGACCCGTGCGTTCACCGCCTCGATCTCGGGCCGCAGCTCCTCGGGCCAGTAATCGTCGGCGTTGCCGGTGATCGCATCGAACGCCGTGTTGAACATCCGGATGATCTCGGAGGATTCGTTCGAGACGATGGTCCCGGTCGCACGGTCCCACAGCACCGGCACCGTCACCCGCCCCGAAGCCCGCGGGTCGGCGCGCAGGTAGATCTCGCGCAGCAACTCCGCGCCGAACAGCCGATCGCCGGACGCGCCGACGGCGTCGGTCGCGAAGCTCCAGCCGCCGGGGCCCATCAAAGGATGCACCACGTCGACGCTCACGTGCGGCGCCAGCCCCTTCAGTTCGAGGAAGATCAGCGTGCGGTGCGCCCAGGGGCAGGCCAGCGAGACGTAGAGGTGATAACGACCGCTCTCGGCCGGGAACGCTCGAAGCGCCTGTGGGCCAGGGACGCAGTCGGCCGTCACCCAGTCGCGGAACCGCGTCTCGGCGCGCTTGAACTGCCCGTCCGTGTCGGCAAAGGCCTCGCCGTCGCCGCGCCATTCGCCGTCGCGAAGAAATCCCATGGCCGGTCTCCGTGTCTCGCCGATACGACAGATGGGGCCGGGCCGGCGCGGATAAAGCAAGGATTCGTCGCAGGATCGTTTCGGTTTCGCCGCGTTGCTCGGCGGCCGTTAACTACAGACGCGCGACGGCGTTGTTCATCGACAGGTTCTGCGGCTTGCTGGATACGACCTGCGAGCCTGCGGTCAGGGACGGCGTTCGATGGAAGAGGAGTTCCGGCTTGGCTGCCCGGCGGCGCGGCGGGCGCTGCGCCCGGGGCTGGTGCTCGCGACCGGCACGCATCGCTTCCCGATCCTCGACCTCACCGCCGACAGTTGCCTGCTCGAGACGCCCGACAGCGCGACGCTGCGCGGCTACGGCGACATCTACGACGGCGACCGGCATGTCGCCCAGTGCCTGATCGTGCTCGCCGCGCCCGAGGGCGCGTTTCTCCGCTGCTTCTTCAAGCGTCGCACGCCGTTTCGGCTGGAACCGCCGCGCGACTTCGCGCCGCGGGACCGCGGATAGGTCACGCGCGAACCATCGACACCGCGATCCGCCCGCAATAAAGCTCAATCCAATGCGGTGGCGG
>JANOEW010000702.1:0-2761 GCA_031413475.1 Amaricoccus sp. | reverse complement strand
GTGTGGTCAGGTAGCGGTCGAGCACGGCGAGCTGCACGAGCCCGTCGAGGAGCCGCAGCGCCTCGTTGACGGTGACGTGATCTGCGCCTGCGCGGCGAGGACATAAGGGAGCAGCAGTTGCGTGCTGGTCGACATCGGGTTCCTCAGAATTGAAGCGTGACGGAGGCGGGCGTGCCGCGCCCGACGAGCGCCGAGAGCTGGAAGATGCGGAGATCGAGGGTGTCGCCCGGCTCGAGCAGCCCGCCGAAATCCGCGATCTGGTCCGCGGCGGCGTAGGTCACGCGCGACGCCGTGCTCTCGAGCGCCCTGACCACGTCCGGTCCGTCGAGGACCTCGACCTCGTAGGCCTCGCTCTCCTCAGCGAGCGGCACGCCGTCCCAGCCGTCGGCGGCCAGCGCTCGCGAGCGGCGGGTCCAGCGGATCACGAGATCGCCGGGCTCGCGCGCCGTGCGCCAGGGCTGCTCGACATGGACGACCGAGAACGGCCGCAGGCCGACGCCCGCGGGCGTGAAGCTCGCCGCGACGTAGCTCTCGTCGCTCGGCGGCCGCAGCGCCGGTCCGATGCGCCAGGTCGCCGGCAGCCCCAGCTCGGCCTCGCCGATCGGCAGCGGCGCTAGCGCCGCATCGAGCATGATCACCCGCGCGCCGGAAGGCGCGGGATCGCACATGGCCCATTCGGTGCCGCGCTGGCCGCGGAGCAGCCGGGTAAGCCGGTAGCGCCCGGGCGCGAGCAGTTCTGCCTGGCCCGCCTGCAGCACCTCCCAGACGCCCGTCGCGCTTTCGACGGCGAACGCGTTCGCGCCTCCGAACAGCGCGAGGTCGGTGACGCTCGCCAGCGTGCCCGAGAGCAGGTCGACGACCACGGCGTTGCCGAGGTCGAAGCGCGAGGTCGGACCGGGATAGAGGTCGCTGACCGGCTGGCCGATCCGCGCCCGACTGCCGAAGGTGGTGACGAGCTCGAAGCCGTCCTCGCCGGCGCTGCGCCAGACCGCGATGCGGCCCGGCCACGGTCGGGCATGCGCGGCGACGAGCGGTGCGTGCGGCGGCTGCTCCGCGCTGAGCTGCGGCAGGTCCATGAGCACGACCTCCGGCGCGCCCCAGACCGGCGGCCGCGGCAGGCGCACGGGGCGCGGCGATTCCGGCGGCAGCGCGAACACGGCGCGATCCTGCTGCACCGCCTCGATGCGCCGGGACCCGGCATCGGCGATGCCGGTGATCCTGTAGTCGACCAACCGCCCGTCGTGGGCGAGCTGGACGACGTCGCCGGGGTCGAGCGCGAGCCGCGAGGGCGGCAGCGTGAAGGCGGCGGTCTCGCGGCCGACCCAGGCCTCGGCGAGCGCGCGCCGGGCGCGCCGGGCGGCCTCCTCGGGCGGCGCGGCGAGCGGGAAGGATTCCGCGGTGACCCGGGTCGAGCCGGCGGTGACGCGCGCGGCCTCGACCACAGCGACGTCGTACTCCTCGTCGGCCCGCGCCACCGTCCACTTCAGCACCTGCGGCAGCTCGGTCTCCTGCGCCCGGGTCAGCTCCAGTACCTCGGCGGACGCGGCGCCCTGGCCGCCCGCCGCGACCATGTCGTCCGGCGCGACCACGCCGACCGGCCCGCGCTCGCGCATGACAAAGCGGATCACGCCCTCGCTCTCCACCGCATCGAAGCCAAAGTGCCGCGCGAGCGTGGCGATCGAGGCGCGCGGGCTCTCGAGCGCGGTGACGAGGCAGCCCTCGACCGCGCCCCAGAGGCCGGAGACGTCGATGCGGTCGTCGGGCAGGCCGGCGCGGCGGCAGAGGTCACGCACCAAGGCTGCGAGCGAGACCGCCCCGAGCCGGCCGGTCAGCCAGTGCCCGAGCCGCCAGTTCGGCCCATCGGTCCAGACGTCCCCGAGCTCGGGGAAGAACGGATAGGGCCGCGCGTCCCAGGTCCATGCGGCGCAGTCCGCAACCCGCACCATGCGGGCGCCGTAGACCGGGGACGTCGGGTTGTTGGCGCCCGCGCCCCACCAGCCCCAGGTCGCCTCGATGTAGGCGCGCTGGATCGCGTCATCGCGCCAGCCGCGGGAGAAGTGCGGCCGGAAGCTCTCCGACGACTTCGGGTCGTAGAAGACGTTCGGCTGGTTGGTCCCGCGGTCGATGGCCGGGCAGCCGGCCTCGGTGAAGACGATCGGCTTCGACTTCGGGACCCAGGCCGTGGGCGCGCCGCTCTCGACTCCGCCCGGGCGACTAAAGTGCTGGTTCTCCCACCAGGCGCGCAGGTCCTTGGTGCGGAAGACCCACGGTTTGCCGTGGGAGCCGTCGGAGATCGGCGTCCGGACCTGGGCCGCGCGATCGGCGTCGCTGGCGTAGAACCAGTCGAAGCCCTCGCCGCCGGCGATGTTCCCTTGCAGGTAGCCCCGGTCGTAGATCGCCGGCGCGCCCGCCGCAGCGTCGAGATGCTCGTACCCGTCCCGCCAGTCCGAAAGCGGCATGTAGTTGTCGATTCCGATGAAGTCGGTGTCCGCGTCGGCCCAGAGCGGGTCGAGGTGGAAGAAGACGTCGCCCGAGCCGTCAGCCGGGTGGTGCCCGAAATACTCCGACCAGTCGGCGGCGTAGCTGAGCTCCGTGCCCGCGCCGAGGATGCTTCGCACGTCGGCGAGCAGGTCGCGGAATGAGGCGACAGCCGGGTAGCTCGCCGCGCCGTTGCGGATCGTGGTCAGCCCGCGCATCTCCGAGCCGATCAGGAAGGCGTCGACGCCGCCGGTTCACGCCCGAAGCAGCCACCTCGATCAGC
>JANOEW010000701.1:0-9131 GCA_031413475.1 Amaricoccus sp. | reverse complement strand
GCACGGCGTGGGGCAGCTTCGGCGGCAGGTGCAGCAAGTCGCCCGCCTTCATTAGCTGCTTGCGGTCAGGGAACGTGAACTCGCAGGCGCCGGCCAGTACCTGGATGAGGGCGCGGGCGCGCAGCCCTCGGCGCGGCCGACGCCGATCACCCGCTGGCCGCGGCCGCGCGCGGCCTCGGCGACCCGCGCGCCCATGGGATCGTCGAGGTTGACCACCGCCGTCCCGCCCCGCGGCAAAACGCGGGTGAAGAGCCCCAGCTTGGCGGCGAAATAGGCGTCGAAGTCGGGATGATAGTCGAGATGGTCCCGCGTGACGTTGGTGAAGCCCGCCGCCGCCAGCCGCACCCCGTCCAGCCGATGCTGGTCCAGCCCGTGGCTCGAGGCTTCCATCGCCGCATGGGTCACACCCGCGTCGGCGAGATCCGCCAAGAGCGCGTGCAGCGCTACGGGCTCTGGCGTGGTGTGGCTGAGCGGCGCGGCCACCGCGCCTTCGACGCCCGTGGTGCCGAAGTTCACCGCCCGTGCGCCCAGGGCCTCCCAGATCTGGCGGGTGAAGCTCGCCACCGAGGTCTTGCCGTTGGTCCCGGTGACCGCGACCATCGTCTCGGGCTGCGCGCCGGACCAGCGCGCCGCGGCCAGCGCCAGCGTCCGGCGCGGGTTCTCCACCAGGATCACCGGCACAGCCACCGGCCCGGCTTCGGCCTCGGCGCGCTTGAGCCCGGCCTCGTCGGTGAGGATCGCCGCCGCGCCCATCCGCACCGCGTAGGGCACGAACTCGCCCCCATGCGCGAGACTGCCTGGCAACGCGGCGAACAGGTGCCCGGGCTTCACCCGCCGGCTGTCCACGGCGAGGCCGGTGATCTCCGGCAGCGGCCCCGCCCAGTCGCCGGCCCGCCTCGCGCCCGCGAGCAGTCCCAGCGCCTCCAGCCCCGCCAGCTTGTCGCTCCGCCCGGCCATGTGGTCCCCGATCGCCTGCGGCACGGGGCTAGTCGTTCGCAGCAAGCGTGTAAAGGAGCGGCGCGTCGTCGCCGGGCGCCTGGTCGGGCCGCAGCCCCATGATCGGCGCCAGCCGGCGCAGCGCCGTCGCGAACACTGGCGCCGCGGTCCAGCCCGCGGTGCGCAGCGACTGGCCGTTCACCTCGTTCGACGGCTCGTCGAGCGCGATCACCATCACGAACCGCGGGTCGCTCGCGGGGAAGATGCCTGCGAAGGTGCCGATGGTCTTGTCCTTGGCATAGCCGCCGCTCGGCAACGGCTTGTCGGCGGTGCCGGTCTTGCCGCCCACCTCGTAGCCAGGCACGTCCGCCTTCTTCGCCGTGCCGCGGGTCACAACCTTGCGCATCATGTCGCGCACCACCATCGAGGTCGCCTCCGACACCACCCGGTCGGCCTCGGTCGGCCGCGCGTCCGAGGCGATGATCGAGGGCGACACCTTGAGCCCGCCGTTGGCGATCGACGCATAGGCCACCGCCAGATGCAGCGGCGACACGGCGAGGCCGTGCCCGTAGCTCACCGTCATCGTGGTGAGTTCCGACCAGCGCGTCGGCAGCAGCGGCGGCGCCTTCGCCGTCTCGCTCACCTCCAGAGGCAGGACGTCCATCAGCCCCAGCCGCTTCAGGAAGTCCTGCTGCGCCTCGGCGCCCATCGAGATCGCGATCCGCGCCGTGCCGATGTTGGAGGACTTCACGATCACGTCCTCCACCGTCAGCCGCGGCCCGTAGTTGCGGAAGTCGCGGATGGTGAACCGCCCCCAGCGCATCGGACCCGAGGTGTCCACCAGCGTCTGCGGCGTCACCGCGCCCCGGTCCAGCGCCTGGGCGATGGCGAAGATCTTGAACGTCGACCCGAGCTCGTAGCGCCCCTGCGCCGCCCGGTTGTAGAGCGGGCTGTCCGCCGGATCGCCGCTGGTCGGCAGCGGCGGCCGCAGGTTCGGGTCGAAGTCTGGCAGGCTCGCCAGCGCGCGGATCTGGCCGGTGTCGGCCTCCATCAGGATGCCGACCGCGCCTTTCGCGCCCATCTCGGCCATGCCCGCCGCCAGCACCTCCTCGAGCGCGATCTGCGCCGCGAGGTCGATGGACAGCCGCAGCGGCTCGGCCGTGCGCGCCGGGTCGCGCAGCCGTGCGTCCATGGTGCGCTCCACCCCCGCGACGCCGATCACCTCGGCCGCATGCACCCCCTCGCGCCCGAAGCTGGCGCCGCCCAGCAGGTGCGCCGCCACCGCGCCGTTGGGATAGAGCCGCGTCTCGCGCGGGCCGAACAGCAGCCCCGGCTCGCCCAGGTCGTGCACCAGCTGGCGCTGCTCGGGCGACACGGTGCGCTTGATCCACGCGAACTTGCGCCCGTCGGTGAAGCGCTGGAACAGCGCCGCCGCGTCGAGATCGGGAAAGATCAGCGCCAGCTCCCGCGCGGCGCGTGCCGGGTCGATCATGTCCAGCGGCTGGGCGTACAGCGAGGCGGTGACCAGGTTCGTCGCCAGAACCCGCCCGGTGCGGTCCACGATGTCCGCGCGCTGCGCGAGGATCGGCTCGCCCGACAGCCCCGCCCGCGGCTCGACCGGCGCGCCGCCAGCCAGCAGCGCCATGCGTCCCGCCACGGTGGTGAAGCCCAGGATGAACACAATACCGAGCAGCAGCAGCCGCGCCTCGGCCTTGGCCCGCTCGGCGCGGTGCAGCGCCCGCAGCCGCGCCGCGCGCTCCTCGGCCTCGATCAGGTCGGGGTTCTTGCCCTCGGCCCGTGCCGACAGGATGCGGGCGAGGGGACGCAGCGGGCGGCGGATCATTCGCTCTCTCCGGTGGACGCAGGCGCGGCCTCGACGGTCTCGCCGTCGACGGCGCCTTCGACGGGGATCGGCTCGGGCTCGGGGGGGTAGGCGACCATCGCCGCCTCGGCGAAGCTCTCGGGTCCGAGCGGGACCAGACCCAGCGCCGCGCCGGGCCCCGCCACCAGCGCGGCCAGCCGGTCGGGGCGGTTGAGATAGGCCCATTCCGCAGTCAGCACCGACAGCGCCTCGCGCTCGGCGGCGATCTCGGCGCGCAGGTCCGCGAGCCGTCCCAGCGCCTCCTGGGTCGCATAATTCACCCGGTAGGCCCAGGTGGCGCAGACCGCCACCAGCACCGCGGCGGACAGGTACAGCCCCCACCTCACCGCAGGCCCTCCAGCGCCAGCCGCGGCAGCCCCAGCGCCGCGGGATCGACCCGCCCCGCCGGCGCGTCCAGCCGCCGCGCCAGCCGCAGCTTCGCCGACCGCGCCCGCGGGTTCGCCGCGACCTCGGCGTCGGAGGGCGCGAGCGGCTTGCCGACCGCCCGGAACCCGGGCGTCTCGACCGCCGCCTCCGGCGCGTACCGGCTCGCCCGCGGCGCGGAGCCCGAGCGCAAGGTCAGGAAGCGCTTGACCACCCGATCCTCCAGCGAATGGAACGTCACGACCGCCAGCCAGCCCTCCGGCGCCAGCGCCCGCTCGGCGGCCGCCAGCCCGCGCGCCAGCTCGCCCAGTTCGTCGTTCACCGCGATCCGCAGCGCCTGAAAGCTGCGCGTCGCCGCGTGCGGCTGGCCCGGCTTCGGCCGCGGCAGGCAGCGCTCGACCACCGCCGCGAGCTCCAGCGTGCTCTCAAGCGGCCTTGTCGCGCGCGCCGCCACGATCGCCCGCGCGATCCGCCGCGCCGCCCGCTCCTCGCCGTACTGGTGCAGCACGTCGGCGAGCACGGCCTCCGGCGCGCCGTTCACCAGATCCGCCGCCGACGGGCCGTCCCCGCCCATCCGCATGTCGAGCGGCCCGTCGCGCAGGAACGAGAACCCCCGCCCCGACTGGTCGAGCTGCATCGACGACACGCCCACGTCCAGCGTCACCCCGTCGAGCGGCCCGTCGGCGAGCCGGTCGAGATCGCCGAACCGCCCCGCCCGCAGCGCCAGCCGCCCGGCGTAGTCGCCCGCCCAGGCCGCAGCGCCGGCCAGCGCCTCGGGATCGCGGTCGACGCCGATCACCCGGTCCGCGCCCGCCTCGAGCAGCGCCCGCGCATAGCCGCCCGCGCCGAAAGTCCCGTCGAGCCAGACGCCGCGCACGGGCGCGATCGCCTCAAGGATCGCCCCGATCAGCACCGGCACATGCGGCGGCGGCGCCATCATCATGCCCCGCCCCCTTGCAGCCGCATCCGGTCGAGCAGCGCGAACGGGTCGGCCTCCGCGCCCTCGGCGGCCATCCAGCCCTCGACCCGGGCCTGGTCGGCCTCGTAGGCGGCGGGCTCCCAGATCTGGAACTTGTCGCCCATGCCGGCGAAGGTCGCCTCCTCGCCCAACCCGATCATCTCGCGCAGCTTCGCCGCCAGCACCATGCGGCCGTTCTCGTCCACCTGGGCGTAGCTCGATCGGGTGTTGAGGAACCGCTCCAGCGCCTCGCGCTCGCGCGAGAACCGCGGCAGGGCCGAGATCATGTCGTCGATCTCCTCCATCGCGCGCAGGGAGAAACACTCGAGGCAGGCCCGCCCCGGGCGGCCGTAGACGATGACGAGATTGGGGTTGAGCCCCTCGGTCCAGTCCGGGTCGCCCTCTTCGAGCACGCGGCGGAACGGGGCCGGGATCGAAACGCGACCCTTCGCGTCCACCTTGTGGACTGATTCGCCCCTGAACCGCCGCGCCACCCGGCCTCACTCCTGTCTGGTCGCCCGCTTCGGCAAGAAAGCGGGCCGTGCTGCCTGAAAGCACGACCCGCCCTCTGGTCCCGAATGGGGCTTTTGCCCGACTGCGCCGCCTGGTCTGCCTACTGCTCGTTCCGTCCGCGCCGGGTCTTTGTTCGCCTGGGAAAGCCGCGGGCCTGTATGAAACCTGCCGAGTTTCGTCTTGCGGGTCTTGTCGCCCGTGATCCGATCGCCGCCGCCTTCCGTGGGAGATGGTGTAGCATGGGATAGCATGGGAAACAATGGGTTTTTGCTCTGCGTTCGCTGATTTGCGCCGGTTTGGCCGTGGCCGAAATGCGTCAGTCCAGTCTATTCGCTCGGCTGATGCATTTTCTTGTGGGTGGGTTGCATCGCCTCCACCATATCTTGTGCAACTTCCGATTGCATGCACCAGAGGAAGAATCTCTAAAGTTGTTCAAATCCTTCCGGGCCTGGCGGCCAGTGGCCCGGATCAGCGACTCGCCGCGCGAATCGGCCCCTGCGGGACGCTCTCCCGCCTTGCACGCCGCGCGCGGGGTCACGTCGTGCTGGAATGGGCGACATATGATCGATGACTGCGACATCGGCCCGACGACCCTCCCTACGGGCCGCCCTCGCAGAGCACGTTGCCGTGATCTCGCATTCGCCCAAGTGCCGCCCGGCGCTGGAGAGAAACGCCCGGTTCGCCCGATGCGACGGTCAGTCCAGCCCGATCCGCGCGCGCATCGCCGGGTCGCGCAGCGAGATTTCCTGACCGGCGAACTCCGCCGCCGCCTCGGTGCAGAGCCAGAGCAGGGCACGGGCGGGCACGTCGACAGGGGCGTGCTGCGCGAAGTCCATCTGGCTGACCGGATTGATCCCGCTCGCCTTGATCTTCCGCTGCATGTCGGTGGCAACCGTGCCCGGCGAGAGGCTGAAGACGCGGACGCCCTGGCCCTTGTTTTCCAAATAAGCGCACCGCGTAAGCATGATCCCGGCGGCCTTCGAGGCGCAGTAGTGGCTCCAGCCCTCCATCGGGTTGTGCGCCGCCCCTGAGCCCATGTTCAGGATCAACCCCGAGCCCTGCGCGCGCATCAGCGGCAGCACCGCCCGCATGCCGTGGAAGACGCCCTTGAAGGTGATGTCCGTGGCCGCGGCCCAGGCGTCGGGATCGGCCCGCGCCATCGGCCCGATCGGCTCGATGACGGCGGCGTTGTTCACCATCACGTCGACCCGACCGAAGATCTCCTTCGCCCTGGTCACCGCCGCCTGGACCTGGCCGAAGCGTGCGACGTCGCAGGTCATCGCTTCGGCCTGGACGCCCGACTTGCGCAGCCGGGTGGCGAGCGCGGTGATCTCGGCGGCGCCGCGGGCGAGCAGCATGACGGCCGCGCCTTCGGCAGCCATCGCTTCGGCGGCGGCCGCGCCGATGCCGCGGCCGGCCCCGGTGATGATGACCGTCTTGCCGGTGAGCAGGCCCATTTCTTGATCCTTGCGAGCCGTCGCGGCATGTACGTCGATCAAAGGCATATAGGCCCGAAAAGGCAAGGGCCTAGCCGTTGCCTGCCGCGCCCGGCCGGGTGCAGCGCGCCATGCGCCGGGCCGGGGGTCGTAGATGAAAATGCCACTCTGTTTACTCCGGAGGGTCGACTAGACTGCTCGAAGGTGTGCGTGACCGCACCGGCTGAAGGCGATGAATGCCTGTGGTTGGACGAATCCGAAGGGGAGCTATGGCTGATTTTGGGTGACGCGGGCTGATCAGGCGGCGCGGTTTTGGGCGGCGTCGCTCTCGGCGACGCCGTCGGTGAATTTGACGCCCTGGATGACGCGCGGCAACTGATTTGTCCCGTTCAACTTGCGCCACGTCTTCGCGGCCGCCCGAACGAGGGTGAAGACCATCAGCTTCGCGGTCTTCTGCGACAGGGCGCCCTTGGTGCGCACGGTGCGATGGCGGACGGTGGCGAACACGCTCTCGACCGGGTTCGAGGTCCGCAGGTGGTCCCAGTGCTCGGCCGGGAAGTCGTAGAAGGCGAGCGTGGCTTCGCTGTCCTTGGTCAGGCAGGTCACCGCACGGGGGTACTTGACGCCGTATTTGTTCTTGAAGGTCTCGATGGCGGCGAGCGCCGCGGCCCGGGTTTCGGCGTGATGGACGTCGCGCAGGTCGGAGCTCACGGCTGGCTGCATGCACTTCGGGAAATGGTTGATCACATTCGCGATCTTGTGGAACCAGCAGCGCTGGTGGCGGGTGCCGGGGAACACCTCTTCGAGCGCCTTCCAGAACCCCAGCGCCCCGTCTCCGACAGCCAGTTCCGGCGGCGGCGCCAGGCCGCGAGCCTTGAGGTCGACCAGCAATTCGCGCCAGCTCTGCGCGCTCTCCCGGACCCCGACATGGAAGCCGAGCAGTTCCTTCCTGCCCTCCGGTGTCGCCCCGATGATCACGAGGATGCACTCGGCCTGCGGTTCCATCCGGGCCTGGAGGTAGACGCCGTCGGCCCAGACATAGACGTAACGACGCGCCGAGAGATCGCGGCGCTGCCAGCGGTCGTAATCCTCCTGCCAGTCGGCGGTGAGGCGAGAAATGACGCCGGGCGACAGGTTCGGCGCATCGGCCCCAAGCAGCGCCGCCAGTGCCGTCGGGAAATCCCCGGTCGAGACGCCGCGCAGGTAGAGCACCGGCAACAGTGCATCGAGGCTCTTCGAGCGCCGCGCCCATTTCGGCAGGATGTTCGAGGTGAACCGGATCTTCGCTTCGGCCGGCACGTCCGCCGCGCGGTCGCGCACCTTCTGCCGCTGCACCGGGATCGGACCGATCCCGGTCTGGATCTCCCGCTCCGGCCCGGCGCCGTGCCGGACGACGCGCTGGCGCCCGTCGGGCAGCAATTCGTCGCCGAACTGCGCCACGAAGCTCGCGGCCTCGGCCTTCAGCGCCGCCATCAGCATGCGCCGAGCCCCCTACCGGGCGATCTCGGTCAACGGGTCGATGATCGAACCCGGCTGGTGAAAGGGCAGGATCGTGGTATCGTCGTTCATGGCGTATCGCTCCTTCGGGAGGTTCTGGCAGGCTTCGACACCCGCCACGATACGCCGCCTTCTCAGAACCCATCACCCATTTTCAGCCATAGCTATCCACAGGCCAAAGCCATACCCTGAGAACACGGTCATCAGGATGATCGACTGGCCGAGGTATATGCTAAGGCTTGACTCGCCTGCGGCCAACGCGCGGGCTAACCCGTTGACGAGGCAGAGCGTGACCGCGTCCAGAGCCGTGTCCCCGGCGGGCTGTGCAAAGCCGCTGAGTGACGAGAAGGCAATGAACTGCACATTCACCACGACGATGCCGAAGAGCGCGATCAGCCGCAGGTAATCGGGCATGAGCGCTCGCGGCGATCCCGTCATGGCCGGGTGAACACCGACAGCGCCAGGGTCAGCATCTCGCGGATGCGGGCCTTGTCCTCGCCCGAGGCGCGCTGGGTGATGGCCAGCGCAATCTGTTCGCCCAGATACCTCGCCCCGGCCGCGACAGGCAGCCCGCCGATCCCGTCACCGGCATCGAGGCAGGATTGCAGGAAAGCGGCATAGGCGGCTTGTCCGGCTGCGTCGATCTCGTCGACCCGCGCGCGCGTCAGCGGCCCCAGCCGGTGCTTACCCGCGCGCATCTTGTAGAACAGGCAGCCGGTGTCCATCCGCGGGTCGTCGCTGGCGAAGTCGATCAGCGCGTCAAGCGTCTCACGCAGCCCCTTTCCGCCGTGCAGGATCACGAACATGTCGGACAGCACCTGTTCGGCATAGCGGTCGAGGACCGCGAGTTTCAGCCCATCCTCGCTGCCGAACTCACGGTAGAGCGATGGCTTGGAGATTCCTGCCATCTGGGTGATCGCGTTGACCGACACATCGGCGGGGTCGCCCTGCCAATACGCGGCCATGGCAACGCCGAGGACATCGTCGTTGTTCATCGTGCGCGGCCGCCCGCGGATCGGCTTCGGATCGGGGTCTGACATTTTTGTTACCGACTGGTATTTAATTGTCGGGGAGTGTGGATTATTTGTTACCACTCGGTAACAAGAGCTTCAAGCAAGGAATCACACAATGAAGGACAGCACCAGGACGGTCGTGATCACCGGGGCGAGCAGCGGTTTCGGCGAGGGGGCGGTGCGTGCCTTTGCCGATCGGGGCTATCGCGTCTGGGGCACGATGCGCGACACGGCCGGGCGCAACGCGGGCAAGAAGGCAGCCCTTGAGGCGCAGTCGACCAAGGTCTCCATCATCGAGATGGATATGATCAGCGACGCCTCGGTGGCCGAGGGCTTTGCCGCCATTCTGGCCGAGGGACCTGTAGACATCCTGATCAACAACGCCGGGATCATGTATATCGGCCTGACCGAGGCCTTCAGCGTCTCCCAGGCGCGCGAGCAGATGGAGACGGCGCCACGCGGGCGAACACGGCGGTTCGGTCGGCGATTTCGGGAAGGTCTGCATCGCTGATGGCGGAGAGCTCGCGGCCGCT
>JANOEW010000700.1:0-2515 GCA_031413475.1 Amaricoccus sp. | reverse complement strand
CAGCGGCTCGGCATCCTGGAACATTACATGAACTCTCCCGTCCCAACAAGCCCCCGGCGCTATATGCTGTGCCACCGGAGCGAACGGGAGAAGCCATTCACCTTATTCAACATTTGACGATTGGGTCGCCCGTTCTGTTGGACGGCTTCCCAGATTAAGCGGCTTTAGGACCTTTCCAAAGTACGGAGGAAGCAATGGCCATAGACCCCGACACGCTTGATCTGCTTGAGCGTCGGTTCGCCGACAAGGTCGAGGCGCAAGTTAGGGACAAGCTTTTTCGCTTCTACCGCGCGCTCTGGGCGATCGCGCTCGTCGCGCTCGGCTTCTTCGGCTACAATGTGGTCTCCGGCTTAACCGACGCCGCTAAGGACTATGCAGGCGACGCGGTTGCGGACGCGGTGACGGAGGCCGATGCGGCCGCAGACCGGGCGAACAGCAAGCTCAGCGAGGTCGCGGCCAGACTCGAGGCAATGGACGCTTTCCACGAACGACGCGAGGCTGCGATCCTGGAGAATGAAAGCCGGCTCGCCGCGAGCCAGGCCAAAGTCGACAGCCTCTCCGCCGAGATCGACCGCCAGCTCGTGGGCATTCAGGCGAAGCTCGGCGAGACCGCCGCGCAGCTTGAGGCTCAGCGCCAGCGCGCCACCGAGACCGCGGGAATCGGCAACCTCGAAGATCTGCGCGCGAGTCTCGTCGGGCTCGCCGAACAGGTGAAGGGCATCGGCGAGAGCGTTGTCGGCCTCGAAGCGCGAGTGTCCGAGGCGGGCGGCGAGCCCCTGTCGACCGCCGCGCCCGACCCGACTCGAATTGCGACGATCATCGCTGGCGTCGAGTCGGCGCCGCCGCTCCCCGCAGTGACGGGAACGGTCTATCTTCAGTTCGCTGGAGTCGAACGCGAGGTCGCACTCGGCATCTCCGCCGCGCTCGACGCGGCCGACTACGACATGGCCCGCGAGGAGCGCATCGCCTCAGCGACGGGTCTGCACGAGGTGCGCTTCTTCCATGCGGGCGACCGGGCGCGCGCCGAGCGCTTGGTGGCGGATGTGAACCAGGCCCTGGCCGAGGGCGGTTTCCGCGCCGACGTGACCCTGAAAGATTTGACCCGCTACGGGACTAAGCCGCGGGAGGGCGTCATGGAGCTCTGGCTCGAGCCGGTCCACGCCGCCCGGAGTTGACGCGCGCCGGGGCAGGGGCTCTACTCTCGACGGTCTGATGGCGGACGGCGGGAGGCGTGCGTTGAAGAAGGCGGAACGCGCGCTGCGGCGCGAGATGGTCGCGCGCTGCCGCGAGATGAACGCGAGCGGCGTCAACCAGGGCACGTCCGGCAACGTCTCGGCTCGCCATGGCGGGCGCATGCTGATCACGCCCTCGGCGACGCCCTACGCCACGATGGAGCCCGAGATGATCGCCGCCCTCGACCTCGCGACCGAGGACGGCGCGTGGACCGGTCCGATGCCGCCCTCGACGGAATGGCGGTTCCACCGCGACCTCCTGCGCGCGCGGCCCGACATGGCCGCGGTGGTGCACGCCCATCCGCCGCATTGCACCGCCCTCGCCATCGCCCGCCGCGAAATCCCGGCCTGCCACTACATGATCGCCGCGTTCGGCGGCGCCGACGTGCGGGTCGCCGGTTATGCGCGATACGGCACCGCCGAACTGGCGCGGCTGGCGGTCGCGGCTATGGACGGGCGCACCGCCTGCCTGCTCGCGAACCACGGCATGATCGCGCTCGGCGAGAGCCTCGCCCGGGCGATGTGGCGGGCGATCGAGCTGGAGGCGATCGCGCGGCAGTATCTGCTCAGCCTGCAGCTCGGCGGCCCTACGCTGCTGAGCGCGGCCGAGATCGATGCGACGCTTGCGGGGTTCGCGAACTACGGGCTCCGCGACGCGCAGACCGACGCGCCGGTCGACGCCGACGGGTCCGGCCGATCCCGGCGAACCCAAGCGGGCCGCGACCGATCTTCGCGGCCAGCGGGCTGAGCTTCCATCCGCCGCGCTGGTGATCTACATCTATCGTCCTATGGTGCGCGTCGGGCCGGGATGCCTAGCGTCGCCAGGGCTGCTTTGCGACAGAACAATCGAGGGAGGGATCAATGACGATGGTTAGCTTGACCGTAAACGGTCGCCCCGTCTCCAGGGAGGTCGAGGGCCGCACGCTTCTCGTCGAATTGCTGCGTGACGGGCTGCGGCTGACCGGCACGCATGTCGGCTGCGACACGTCGCAATGCGGCACGTGCCAGGTCCATGTCGACGGCATGGCGGTCAAAGCCTGCACCGTCTTCGCCGCCGATCTCGACGGCGCCGACGTCCGCACCATCGAGAGCATGGCCAACGCGGACGGCTCGCTCGGCGTGATCCAGGCGGCCTTCCAGGAGCACCACGGCCTGCAATGCGGCTTCTGCACCCCGGGAATGGTGATGACCGCGGCGGCGCTGCTGTCCGAAAACGCCGATCCCGACGAGCACGAGATCCGCGACTACCTTCAGGGCAACATTTGCCGCTGCACCGGCTACCA
>JANOEW010000699.1:0-2416 GCA_031413475.1 Amaricoccus sp. | reverse complement strand
CTGCCCCTGGCAGGCGCGATTCTCGCGCCGCCCAGGCAGGCGCGGACCGATTGGAGCGCGACGGGATTGTCCGGCGCCCCTCGGCCTCCGCTTGCGCTCCGGCAGACGTACCGGGGCGGCGCGCCACTGGCGCCCCGCTCGTCCCGGTTCGAAGCGAAGCTCTCGTCGGTGCAGTCGGCTGGACTTGTCGCCGGTGCGCTCTCATCGCTCCGGCGCCAACACCTCGCGTTTGCCGACGTGGTTGGCGGTGCTGACCACGCCGGCTTCCTCCATCAGTTCGACGAGCTTGGCGGCCTTGTTGTATCCGACCGAGAGCTTGCGCTGGATGCAGGAAGTCGATCGCTTGCGGTCGTTGGCGACGGATCGGCACTTCGGGGTAGGCTTCGTGCGGGCGGTCGCCGCATTTGCTTCCCCGATTTGTCCGTCGACAAATCGGGGCGCGCCTGCCTGCCCCCGGCAGGCGCGATAGACGCGCCCGCCAGGCAGGCGCGCCCCGATTGCGAGCCGAGGGTGATGCCCGGCGCCCCTCGCCCTCCGCGCTCGCGCGCTCCGCACGACCGGATCGCGCGGGGCGGCGCCCCGCTCTTGCGATCCGGGGCGCATCTGCCGCAGGGTGCGCCGGGGACAATCAAGCGGCATCGCGCCGTCACCGCTCCGGCGCCAGCACCTCGCGTTTGCCGACGTGGTTGGCGGTGCTGACGACGCCCGCTTCCTCCATCAGCTCGACGAGTTTCGCGGCCTTGTTGTAGCCGACCGAGAGCTTGCGCTGGATGTAGGAGGTCGAGCACTTGCGGTCCTTCGCGACGATCGCCACCGCCATGTCGTAGAGCGCGTCGTCGGACGAGGCATTGGCGCCGCCCAAGCCGAGCACGAGGTCGATCTCGCTCTCGTCGTCCGGATCCGGGCCGTCGAGCACGCCGAGGTCGTAGTCGGGGGTCCCGCAGGACTTGAGGTGGGTGACCACCTCCTCGACCTCCTCGTCGGAGACGAAGGGGCCGTGGACGCGGGTGATGCGGCCGCCGCCGGCCATGTAGAGCATGTCGCCCTGGCCGAGCAGCTGCTCGGCGCCCATCTCGCCGAGGATGGTGCGTGAGTCGATCTTGGAGGTGACCTGGAAGGAGATCCGGGTCGGGAAGTTCGCCTTGATCGTGCCGGTGATGACGTCGACCGAGGGGCGCTGGGTCGCCATGATCAGGTGGATGCCCGAGGCGCGGGCCATCTGGGCGAGGCGCTGGAAGCAGGCCTCGATCTCCTTGCCGGCGACCAACATCAGGTCGGCCATCTCGTCGACGATGACGACGATGAAGGGCATGGCGGCGGGCTGGAAGGTCTCGGTCTCGAAGGTGGGCTCGCCGGTGTCCTCGTCGAAGCCGGTCTGCACGGTGCGGGTGAAGCCCTCGCCGGCGGCGAGCGCGTCGCGGACGCGGGCGTTGTAGCCGTCGATGTTGCGCACGCCGGTCTTGGACATCTTGCGGTAGCGGTCCTCCATCTCGGCGACCACCCATTTCAGCGCGACGACGGCCTTCTTCGGGTCGGTGACGACGGGGGAGAGGAGGTGGGGGATGCCGTCGTAGACGCTGAGCTCGTGCATCTTCGGGTCGATCATGATCAGGCGGCAGTCGGCGGGGGAGAGCTTGTAAAGGAGGGAGAGGATCATGGTGTTGATCGCGACCGACTTGCCCGAGCCGGTGGTGCCGGCGATCAGCAGATGCGGCATGCGGGCGAGGTTGGCGACGACGGGCTCGCCGCCGATGTCCTTGCCGAGGGCGAGGGGGAGGGCGTGGGCTGAGTCGCCGTAGGGTTTGGCGGCGAGGATTTCGCGCAGCAGGACCTTTTCGCGGAGCTCGTTCGGCAGCTCGATGCCGATGACGCTGCGGCCGGGGATGGTGGAGACGCGGCAGGCGAGAGCGGACATCGAGCGGGCGATGTCGTCGGCGAGGCCGATCACGCGGGACGCCTTGAGGCCGGCGGCGGGTTCGAGTTCGTACATGGTGACGACCGGGCCGGGCCGGATCGCGGTGATCTCGCCGCGCACGCCATAGTCGTCGAGCACGGATTCGAGCATGCGGGCGTTTTCCTCCAGCGCATCGGTGGAGAGGTGGTGGCGCACGATGGTCGAGGGGTTCTGCAGCAGCGACAGCGGCGGCGTGCGCCAGGCCTCGGGGGCGTCGTCGGCGAGAGGGAACTCGGGCTCCTCCTCGGCGCGGGCGCGGGCGCTCTTGGGCAGCGGGCGGGGGCCGGGTTTCTGCACGCGCGACTCGGGCGCCGGGTCGGAGGGCGTCGGGACGGCGTCGCCGTCTGCGGCCCCGGCGGACGGCTGAAGCCTGGCGCGGACCGGGGGCGCGGCGCGGGGGCCACGCGCGGGCTCGGCGGCGTCGCGCAGAATCGCGGGGTCGAAGCGCGGGATCGGGCCGGC
>JANOEW010000698.1:0-4389 GCA_031413475.1 Amaricoccus sp. | reverse complement strand
GAGTATTTCTTCGCCGCGCTGCTGACCTCGACCAACGCGAACACGCTGCCGGTTATGGTCGCGTCGCAGACTGGCTCGCAGGGGATCAACTGGTGGGCGATGGCCGCCCTCTCCACCGCCGCGATCACGCCTCTCATCGTCATCGGCATCGTGCTGGAACGCTACATCATCAAGGGGATGGCCGCCGGCGCGGTGAAGTGAGCGCGTCAGCCCTAGGGCGTGTCGCTCTTGCCGGCGCGCGGCTTCCGAGGCTTGCCGATGCGGGCGAGGCGCGAAACGATGCGCTTCACGTCGACCGCCTCGGGGTCGTAGTCGCCGATCCACTCGACGATCTCCTCCCGATCCGGATGCTCGGGGTCCGCGAGCGCGTCGAGCTTGTCGTAGAAGCCGGGAATCCCGCCGCAGTCCTCCGGCGGACCGTTGCGTTCGCCGCCGACGTAGTTGGGATACGCGACCCCAGGTAGCGCCGGGCGAGGCCCCGTGACGACGAGCTTGTGCTCCCAACAGTCGCCGAAGTCGTAGACGTAGTCGATGGTGGTCCGGCGGGGCCGCAGCACGTCGCGCAGGATCCTGCTCGCCGCGACCTTCTGCCTGCCGATCGCGAACTCCCACATGTGATAGTTCTCCCAGCCCATGACGATCTGAACGATGCCGTGCAGAGTCTTGAATGTGATCGCGGTCGGCACCTCGACCTCCCGCCAGATCGGCGGATCGGTGTCGATCAGCTCGATCCGAACCGTCGCGATCTCTACCAGGTCCGTTCCCTCGTCGGGTTTTGCTGCGTTAATCCTTTTTATCATAAACTTCAATCCCTTGTGGGATGTCCGATCTCGGACAGTTTTGCCCGGACCTCAGATCCCGCTGCCATGAGGTCCCTGGTCCGCACATACAGCTCCTTGAACGCCCCCAGCCGACGCCGGTGCGCCGCGGTCGGCGCCGCCACGATCCGAAGCGCCTCCGGGTTCCAGCCGGCGATGTCCTCCGCCTTCACGTCCCCCACCGCCAGCGCCGCGAGGAACGCGTCGCCGTAGCTCGCGCCGATGGTCTTCGCGCACACGATCTGGTCGAGCCCGCAGAAATCCGACGTCGCCTGCGCCCAGACCCGGTTCGCCACGCCGCCGCCGACCGCCAGCAGCCGCGCCGGCGCCGCCCCCGCCTCGGCCATCGCCTCGAAGGCGTGCGCCGTGCCGCAGGCGATCCCCTCCAGCGCCGCGCGCATCACGTGACCGCGGGTATGCGTCAGGTTCAGCCCGAAGATCACCCCCTTCGCGTCCGGATCGTGGATCGGCGTGCGCTCACCGGAGAAATACGGCAGCACCATCAGGCCCTCCGCCAGCGCCGGGACCGCCTCGGCCTCGGCCGCCAGCCGCGCGAAGGCCGCCTCCGGGGCGAGCTCACGCGCGAACTGGTCACGCAGCCAGTGCGTCAGCGTGCCGCTGGTCGCCATGCCGGCCATCGCCGCGTGCCCGCCCGGGAACAGCCAGGGCGCATACCACAGCCGCGGGTCGCGGACCCGCGTGGCAGTCAGCGCGATGACGAAGATCGTCGAGCCGTACATCAGCATCGTGTCGCCGGGCGCGCGCACCCCGACGCTCAGCGCCTCGGCCGCCGCATCGATCGTGCCGAAGGTGACCGGCGTGCCGACGGCGAGGCCGGTCGCCGCCGCGGCCGCCGGCGTCACTCCGCCGGCGATCTCGGTCGTCCAGCCGAGCCGCGGCAGCATGTCCCGCCCGGCGATGCCCGGCCCCAGGTCCTCGGTCCAGTCCTGCCGGTCGACGTCGTAGAGCGGCCCGAACCCGGCGGCAGTGTAGTGGTCGATCACCGTCGCGCCGGTCAGCCGCGCCACCAGGTAGCTCGTCGAGGTCAGCACCCGCGCGGTCCGCGCCCAGACGTCGGGCCGGTTGCGCTTGAGCCACAGGATCTTCGGCCCCACCGCCTGCGAGGTCAGCGCCTGGCCGGTCCGCGCCAGCAGCGTCTCGACCCCGATCGCCGCGGTCAGCTCCGCCACTTCCGCCGCCGCGCGGGTGTCGACCCCGTAGAGCACCGCGTTCGTCAGCGGCGCGCCGGCCGCGTCGACCGGCAGCATGCACGGCCCGATCGCGCTGAGCGCGACCGCGCGCACCGCCCCCGGTGCCATCCCGGCGGTCAGCTGCTGCGCGATCGCCGCGAAGTCGTCCCACCAGTCCTCCTCGGCGCGGTGCTCGGCCCAGCCGGGCCGCGGCGTCAGCATCCGGTGCGGGCGTCGCGCCTCGGCGAGGATCGCGCCGTCCTCGGCCACCAGCACGCCCTTCGATTCGAAGGTGCCGACGTCGACGCCGAGATACCGCCTCACGTCCAGGCGTCCCGATCGAGGCTGAACGCCGGCCCGACCCGGCGCAGCGCCGCCACGACCAGCGCCGCCAGCCCCGCGAGGTCGCCGAGATCGGCAACCTCGCGCGCCGAATGCGAATAGCGCAGCGGGAAGCCGAGGTCGACGCAGGCCACCCCCGCGCCCTCCAGCTGCACATAGGCCGTCTCGGTCAGCGCGCCGACATGCGCGCTGCGCTGCAGGGCGAGCCCTGTCTCCGACGCCGCCGCCTCGATCAGCCCGACCAGCGCCGGATGCGGGATCAGCCCGTTCAGCGTGCCGCGGCCGTGGAAGGAATATAGGCTGATCGCCGGCCCGCCGCCCAGCCGCACCTCGCCGCGCCCGGCCATGTCGGGCGTGTCGGTCGCGAGCACGAGATCGAGCTGGATCGCCATGTCCGGCGCGAGCACCCGCGCCGCCGGGATCACGCCGCGCAGGTTGAACTCCTCCTGCACCGACCAGACCAGGTGCACCGTCGGGACCACGGGGCCCGTGGCTAGGGTTCGGGCGATCTCGAGCAGCACGGCGCAGCCGGCCCGGTCGTCGAGCGCCGCGCCCGCGATCCGCCCGCCGGCGAGATCGACCAGCCGCGCCGCGTAGACCACCGGGGCGCCGATCTCGATCCCCGCCTGCCGGACGGAGTCGGCGGTGGCGAAGCCGGCGTCGATGAAGACCTCGGCGTAGGGCAGCACGCGGTACTTCTCCTCCGGCGCGGTGGCGTGGTGGCTCTTGGACGCGATCACGCCCGGAAAGTCGCGCCCGCCCGCCGAGATCACCACCTCCTGCGCCGCCAGCGCCCGCTCCGGCACGCCGCCCAGCCGCTCGACCCGGATCAGGCCGTCGGCCTCGATCCGGCGGACCACGAATCCGAGCTGGTCGAGATGGGCGAACACCATCAGCGACGGGGCGGCCGGGTCGCCGGGCAGGGTCGCGATCAGGTTGCCGAGCCGGTCCGCCCGGCTGGCGACGCCGAGGCCCGCCAGCGCCGCGGCCACGTGCCGCCGCACCCGGTCCTCGTGCCCGCTGAGGCCGGGGATGGCGGTAAGCTCGCCGAGCCAGCTGCGGATGCGACCGGCCCCGTTCACCGCGCCGCCCGCACACGCGCCATGAAATCCGCGGCCCGTTTCGGATCAACTGCGTTCCATGTGCGCCCGTCGACCTTCAGCGCCGAGCCCACTACGCAGCCGTCCGCTACGGCAAGCACCTCGGCGACGGTCTCGTGCCGCACGCCGGTGTTGGCGAGCACGGGCGTATCGGGCAGCGCGCGCTTGACCGCCTCCAGATCGCCCATCGCCGCCGCCTCGCCGGTGATCGCGCCCGAGACGAGCACCGCGTCGGGGATCGAGGAGAACACCGCCGAGCGCGCCCGATCCGCCAGCGGCCGGCGGTCCAGCGACCAGGCGAACTCGGCCGAGACGTTGAAGAGCAGCGCGAGGTCGCCCCGCCCCAGCCTGTGGGCATAGCGCAAGGCCTTGCCCGCGTCCGGCGTCCAGGGCCCCATGTCCGAGGCGTAGGTGCCGGTGAAGATCTCGCGCACGAATGCCGCGCCGGTAGCCGCCGCCAGCGCCACCGTGCTCATGGGATCCCACAGAACGTTCACGCCGAACGGCACGGCGATCCGCTCGCGCAACCGGCCGATCACGTAAGCCATGGTGGCGGTAGAGGCCGGGTCGACGGCGAACTCGTAGGGCCGGTCGTTCTCGTTGCCGAACATCACCGCGTCGAAGCCCGCCGCCTGCAGCGCCGCGAGGTCGCGGCCCGCGTCCGCGACCAGTCCTTCCAGCCCGCGCGCCGCGTCGTGCAGCGGCGCGCCCGGCAGCGCGCCGAGATGCACCATGCCGATCACCGGCTTGCCCGCCCCGAACACCGCGCGAAACCTCGCCGTCATGCCGCCTCCGCCTGATGCGCGAGACTAGCGGGCGCGGGCATCGGGCGCCAAGCCTCCGCCGCCGGCCACGTGGCGCGCGGCGGCCCTGTTCGCCGCGGCGAGCCCGGCCGCGAGCGACGCCCCGCCGGCCGGATGCCAAAACCAGCGCTCGACC
>JANOEW010000697.1:0-2128 GCA_031413475.1 Amaricoccus sp. | reverse complement strand
TCCTGCGCAAGGCGGCGGCCAGGACCGTCGACGCCCTCGAAGCCGCGATCGCCGCAGCGCTGGACGCCTTCCAGCCCGACGAGTGCGCAAACTACTTCACCAACTCCGGCTATGAGCCAGACTGATACGAAAATGCTCTAGACCGCCTGTTCCTGCCAAACAGTGCCGGAATCTGCCCCGCGCGGAATCCCCACGGTGGAATTTTCCGTCTATCCAACCCGATAATTCGGCGACTCCCGCGTGATCTGCACGTCGTGCACGTGGCTTTCGCGCAGGCCCGCGCCGGTGATCCGGACGAAGGCGCAGCCGGTTCGCATGCGGGCGATGTCGGCCATGCCGGTGTAACCCATGGCGGCGCGCAGACCGCCGACCAGCTGGTGCAGCACGGTCGCGACCGGGCCCTTGTAGGGCACCTGACCCTCGATCCCCTCGGGCACCAGCTTGTCCGCGGTCGCCTCCTTCTGGAAGTAGCGGTCGGCCGAACCGCGGGCCATGGCCCCGAGCGAGCCCATGCCGCGATAGGACTTGAAGCTGCGCCCCTGATACAGGATCACCTCGCCGGGCGCTTCGTCGGTGCCGGCGAGCATCGAGCCGACCATGGCGCAATGCGCGCCGGCGCCGATCGCCTTGGCGAAGTCGCCGGAATACTTGATGCCGCCGTCGGCGATGATCGACGCGCCGGCGGTCGCGGCTGCGGCGCAGTCGCGGATCGCAGTCATCTGCGGCACGCCAACGCCGGCGATGATGCGGGTGGTGCAAATCGAGCCCGGCCCGATCCCGACCTTGACCCCGTCCGCGCCCGCAGCGATCAGCGCGGCCGCGCCCGAGGCGGTCGCCACGTTGCCCGCGACCACCTGCGCGTCGGGCGCGTAGGACTTGAGCCGCTCGACCGCGGCGATCACGCTGGCGGAATGCCCGTGCGCGGTGTCGATCACGATCAGGTCCACGCCCGCCTCCAGCAGCGCCGCCGAACGCTCGAAGCCCGCGTCGCCGACCGTCGTCGCGGCCGCGACGCGCAGCCGTCCGAACGCGTCCTTGGTCGCGAGCGGGTTCAGCACCGCCTGCTCGATGTCCTTGATGGTCAGCAGTCCGGTCAGCCGGCCGCCGGCGTCGACCACCAGCAGCTTCTCGATCCGGCGCGCTTCCATGAGCCCCTTCGCCTCGGACAGATCGGCCGGCTCGCGCAGCATCGCGAGGTTCTCCGCCGTCATCATCGCCTGTACCGGCGTCGAGTCGTCGCTGGCGAAACGCATGTCGCGGTTGGTCACGATCCCGAGCACGACCCCGCGGCCGTCGACCACCGGGAAACCGGTGATGCGGTAGCGCTCCTGCAAGACCTTGGCGTCGGCCAGCGTCTGGTCGGGCGTCAGCGTCACCGGCGCGTAGACCACGCCGGAAACGAAGCGCTTGACCCGCCGCACCTCGGCCGCCTGCGCCTCGACGTCGAGGTTGCGGTGGATTACCCCGAGCCCGCCGGCCTGGGCCATGGCGATCGCCATCCGGGCCTCGGTCACGGTGTCCATGGCCGCGGAGATCAGCGGAATTTCGAGCGCGATCGCCGGGGTCACGAAGGTGCGGGTGTCGGCGGTCGCGGGCAGGACATCCGAGGGACCAGGCACCAGCAGCACGTCGTCGAAGGTCAGCGCCTCGCGCAACTCCATGGACCGCCTCCTGCCGCCGACCGCTTGCGCGTGCTATTCCATGCGTGGCCTGAAAAGAAAAGGCCGCGCCCCGTCGAGCAAGCTTCGAGCAGGCGTCGAGCCCGGGGCTTGCGTCGCCGCGCCGGCGGCGCGGGCGTTCACCATCGCCCCGGTTTCGCATGGACGCGCCTGTCGCGCGGCGATACTGAGCAGACTTGCGGGTATGTGTGTTCGCACACAGTATTCGGGCCGCGCTCTGGGGCGCGTTTTCAACGTTCGTCGATGACTGGCAGCAGACGTCTCAAGAAGTTTTACAAACGCGCAGTTCACAAGGCACGCACGATCACTCAGGCGCGCGACATGGCCCTGTATGTCGAACTCGACGTCGACCGACACATGGCGGCGCTGCTCGCCAACGGCGGCGTGCGGCCGCTTCCGGCGACGCAAGTGCGGCGGATCAAGGACTATGCGCACGACGTCTTCGGCGG
>JANOEW010000696.1:0-7792 GCA_031413475.1 Amaricoccus sp. | reverse complement strand
GGCCGACTTTGTCGGCGCCGTTGACAGGCGCAACTATTTCAACGGGATTGTCCTTTCTGGTGAGGCCTCTCACATCCTCCCCAGCGCCCGGCGGAGGGCAGGTATATGAGGTGAAACTTTGCGAGGGCATCACCCGCATCCATCTCAGCAGGCGCATTTTTTTGCCCCCACCCTCGCTCCTCGCCGAGCCTGAAGAGGAACCCCGAGAACTCGCCCCCTGGGCGGTTGAGGCCGTGATCGATCGGTGCGATAGCGGCCTGACCGCGCGCGAGCTGCAGCGTCGGCCCGCCATGATGACGCGAAGCAGCCGTCGCGCCCGGTCGCTCCCGCCCACCCCGCGCTGGTGTTGTCGCTCCCGGCCGGACCGTTGCGCAGGCACTCGCGGTCCGCGCGTCGTCCATGAGCTTCGCTATGTCCGGGCTGAGATAGGGGCTCTGCCCCTATACCCCGGGGCGTCACCGCCCGAGATCACCCCGAGGACAGAACCGCCGAAACCGACAGACTCTCGGCGGCGCGAGCGGCTCCGGTTTCTCGATCGCCGATCCTCAATGTCCGCAATAGAGTGGGCGGGCCGTTCTCGCCCCCTCCGAACACCTTCCCCTGCACGGCCCAGGCCTCGCCTTGCGCGACCTTGATCTGAGCGCGCCTGCCACAAGCATCTGCCCATGCTACTTCCGCTACTTCCGCTACTTCCGCTACTTCCGCTACTTCCGCTACTTCCGCTACCGCGCCAGGCCGAGCTACCCGACGACCTCCCGCTTCGCGGCCCCCTCCAACTGCTCGGCGAAGCCTGCCCCGAGGCCGGAGACCGGAGCCCCGATCCTGCGTCGGTGGAGGCCGTCGAGCTCTCGCCTTCCCTGGCCGCCGTCCTGCCTCCCCCGCTCTGCGCCGCCGTGCTCCGCCCCTTCGCGGCCCTTCGATCCGAACCGACCCGTAGCGCAGAGCGCGCGAGGCCCCCGCTACATCCGCTACATCCGCTACATCCGCTACATCCGCTACATCCGCTACATCCGCTACATCCGCTACATCCGCTACGCTCTCGCCGGGTAGCCCATTGGGCGGCCGCCATATTCACGCAAGGGCCGGAGAGCCGAGCGTCTCGGACGCTGGAAAGGGCATAGGTGGATATGTGGTCGGGCGCGGATCGGCACCCCGGCGCGTGCTTGCCGGCTCCCGAAAGAGGGGGCAACGCGAGCCCATCGCGGGGGCTTATGTGGGGGTTGCGTGCGGAAGGATGGAGTTTCGCTAATTAGTTCAATTAATTAGAGATATTAAATGGCGGACTGGGGAGGATTCGAACCCCCGACCCCTTGATTCGTAGTCAAGTGCTCTATCCAACTGAGCTACCAGTCCGTTCTCGTCGAATTAGCCACCCCAACCCGGCTTTGCAAGGGTCATTCGCCGCACGAACCCTGCCCCCAGCTCAAGACGAACCCGGCCGCGGACGCGCCATCCGACTGCCGCCGGTCGCGAGGGCACGACACGACCTGCCGTGAAACCGCACCGACGTCCGTCGCGACCCGACGATCTGGCGCGGCGCGTCGCGCGGCGCTACGCTGACGGCCCACCGACACGGAGTCCACACCCGAGATGGCCGACCTGTCGCGCTGGACGCCCCCGCCGCCGGGTCCGATGACGCTCGAAGGCGGCTACGCCCGCCTGGTCCCGCCCGCGCCGGCGCACGCCGCCGCGATCCATGCCGCCAACGCGACCGACCCCGCGATCTGGACCCATCTCTCCTACGGCCCCCTCGCCGAGCCCGCGGACTACGCCGTCTGGGTTGACCGCATGTCCGCCCGCCCCGACCCGTTCTTCTTCGCGATCCGCGACCTCGACCGCCCGGACCCGGGCGGCGTCGCAAGCATCGACCCCGCCAACGGCTCGATCGAGGTTGGCCACATCTGCCTTTCGCGCGATCTTCAGCGCACCCGCGCCGCCAGCGAAGCGATCTTTCTGCTCGCCGACTGGGCCTTCGCCGCCGGCTATCGTCGCTTCGAGTGGAAATGTGACGCGGCGAACGGCCCGAGCCGACGCGCCGCGATGCGCTTCGGCTTCGCATTCGAGGGCGTCTTCCGTCGGCATATGATCGTGAAGGGCCGCAACCGCGACACCGCATGGTTCGCCATAGTCGATCGCGACTGGCCCGAGCTGCGCGACGCGCATCGGTGCTGGCTCGATCCGGCGAACTTCGACGCCAGCGGCCGCCAGCGCCTGCGCCTCGGCGATCTCACCGATCCCGTCCGCCGCCGCGCCGGGGCCGAACATTCGCTGCCGTGATGGGCGCCGTCACCCGAAATCGTTTGCGCGGTCCCGGCCCGCCGCGGCAGGCTCGCAGCCAGGGAGGATCGCGCCCGTGACCTATACCCTCGCGATCGGCGACCGCGCCTATTCCAGCTGGTCGCTGCGCGGCTGGCTCGCCTTCGCCGCTTTCGGTCTCGAGGTCGAGACCGTCCCCCTGCCGATGGACGATCCCGGCTTCGCCGCCGGCCTCGCCGCCTTCGCCCCCGCCCGCACCGTGCCCGCGCTGCGGATCGACCGGGTCGGCGTGCTCTGGGACTCGCTCGCCATCGCCGAGACGCTCGCCGAGCGCCATCCCGAGATCGCCTTCTGGCCCGGCGACCCCGCCGACCGCGCCCTCGCCCGATCGCTCGCCGCCGAGATGCACGCCGGCTTCGCGCCGCTGCGAAGGGCCTGCCCGATGGACCTCCGCTCCGCTTGGGCGGGCTTCGTCCCCGACGCCTTCGTGCGCGCCGACCTCGACCGCATCGAGACCCTCTGGACGACCGCCCGCGTCGCGGCCCCGGACCGCGGCCCCTGGCTCTTCGGTGCCTATTGCCTCGCCGACGCCTTCTTCGCGCCGGTCGCCGCGCGCATCGCGACCTACGCCCTGCCCGTAGGCGACCCGGCCCGGGCCTACGTCGCCGCGCACCTCGCCCATCCGGCCTTTCGCGCCTGGCGCGCCGAGGCGCTCGCCGATCCGCGCATCCTCCCGACCGGCGTCGCGGGCCTCGCGCGGCGTCCCTGGCCGAACTGACGTCGCGCCGCCCAGCGGTGCGCGCTCGATCGCGCTCGACTTACCGAAAGGTGAATTCTTTCAATATCATAGACATAAGGAATATTCACGCTGAATGGGCCGCCAGGGTCATCGCGGCCGATCGCCTTGACATCCCGGCCTCAGCGATGGACATGCCCTTCCTCGATGCAGGAGGCAGTCCGATGACGGCGCGACCCGAGGTGCTGGACTTCCTGCTGACCCGCCGATCCCGGCCGGCGAAGCTGCTGCGCCCCCCGGCCCCCGACCGCGCCGAACTCCTGCGCCTGCTGACCGCCGCCACGCGGGTCCCGGACCACGGCAAGCTCGAACCCTGGCGATTCGTCGTGCTCTCCGGCCCCGGCCTCGCCCGCTTCGCGGCCGCGATCCGCGCCCGCGCCGCCGCGGCCGGACAGGACGCGGACAAGGGCGCGGCCGCCTTCGAAGAGGCCCCGCTCGCCGTCGCCGTCGTCGCGGTGCCCCGTGACACCGCCAAGATCCCGGCGATCGAGCAGACCCTCTCCGCCGGCGCCGCCTGCCTCGGCCTCGTCAACGCCGCCCTCGCGGCCGGATGGGGGGCCTGCTGGCTGACCGGCTGGCCCGCCTACGACGAGACCCTGCTGGCCGCCGCGATCGACCTCGTCCCCGGCGAGCGGATCGCGGGCTTCGTCCACCTCGGAACCAGCGACGCGATCCCCCCCGACCGCGCCCGGCCCGACGTGCCCGGCCTCGTGACCTGGCGAGACGCCTGAACTCGGGTGCCCGCACGGTCCGGAAATCGGTCGGGAGGCGCGCCGGAGCCTAAGCCCGACTGCTCGCAGCCGGCGGCACGGGGCTCCGATCGGCGCCGATTTCGCCATTGCCGATGGCTAACCGTCAGCCTATAAATTGAAAAGGCACCCGTAGCTCAGTTGGATAGAGTACTGCCCTCCGAAGGCAGGGGTCACAGGTTCGAATCCTGTCGGGTGCGCCAATCCGAACCGCCGATCGCCGATGCAAGTCGCTCTCGAGGCGGGCGACCGCGTCACGCAGGGCCGGCCGAACGCGGGGCGGAACCCGATCCGCTCGCCAGCGATTGCCGCAAATCCTCGGAGCAGCCATAGTGCAGCGGCGACGATGGAGCACGTGCGGATGGAACAGGATGCGCGCCTTACGCCAGGGGTGATCGGCCTCGGCTCGATGGGGTTCGGCGCGGCGGCATCGCTGCTGCGGGCCGGATTTGCGGCGCACGGTTGCGACCTCGACGCCGGCGTGCGCAATCGGTTCGCGGCGGTGGGTGGCCGGGTGGCCGACGACCCGGCCGCGCTCGCCGCCTGCTGCGACGTGTTGGCGGTCTTCGTCGTCGACGCCGACCAGATCGAACAGGCGCTGTTCACCTCGGGAGCGGTCGCGGCGGCTCGGGCGAACACGGTCTTCTTGCTGTCCGCGACGATCCCGCCAGCGCGCGCCGAGCACTTCGCTGGCCGGCTGCTCGACGCCGGTATGCTTGCGATCGACGCGCCGGTCTCCGGCGGCGCGGCGAAGGCGGCCGAAGGCGCGATGACGATCATGGCGTCGGGATCGCCCGAGGCCTTCGTGCGTGCCGACCCGGTGCTGCGCGCCATCGCCACGCGCGTTTTCCGGCTCGGCGACGCGCCCGGGGCCGCCAGCCGGATGAAGCTCGTCAACCAGCACCTCGCCGGCATCCACATCGCGGCGGCGGCGGAGGCGCTGGTGCTGGCGATCGGCATGGGCCTCGACCCGCACCGGGTGATCGAGACGATCAGCGACTGCGCCGGCACATCGTGGATGTTCCAGAACCGCGGGCCGCACATCGCCGATGGCGACTACAGGGCGCTCTCGGCCGTCGACATCTTCGTCAAGGATCTCGGGATCGTGCTCGAGGAATCTAGAAGGCGCAGCTTCGAGCCGGTTCTGGCGGAGCGGGCGCTCGACCAGTTCCGCCGTGCCGCCGCCGAAGGCTGGGGTCGCGACGACGACGCGGCGGTGGCCAAGGTCTATGCGCGCGACGCCGGCATCGCGCTGCCCGGCGCGCGCGGCGCATGATCCTCGGGGCGATCGGGGACGATTTCACCGGATCGTCGGATCTCGGGCTGATGCTGGCGAACGGCGGCATGCGCACGGTGCAGTATGTTGGCGTGCCGGAGGCGCCCGCCGAGGCCGGGGTGCAGGCCGGTGTCGTCGCCCTCAAGTCGCGGTCGGTTCCCGCCGCCGATGCGGTGGCCCTGTCCCGCGCCGCGCTCGACTGGTTGCGCGCCCAGGGCTGCATCCAGTTCTACTTCAAATACTGCTCGACCTTCGACTCGACGCCGGAGGGCAACATCGGCCCGGTGATCGACGCGCTGATCGACGCCCTCGGAACCCGGGCGCCGGTGATGGTGTGCCCGGCGTTCCCGGCGGCCGGGCGCACCGTCTTCCAGGGCCACCTCTTCGTCGGCGACCGGCTGCTGTCCGAGTCGGGCATGGAGCGACACCCCCTGACCCCGATGACCGATCCGGACCTGCGGCGCTGGCTGGGGTTGCAGACCGCACGGCCGATCGGACACCTGCCGCTGGCGGCGCTGCGGGGCGACGCACGGGCGGCGCTGCTCGCGGAAGCCGGTTCCGGGCGGCAGGTGATCGTCGCCGACGCGGTCGCGGACGACGATCTGCTGCGGCTGGCGGCGGCGGCGGTGGGGTTCGATCTGCTCACCGGCGGCTCGGGCCTCGCGCTCGGGCTGCCGAAGCTGCACGGCGCCACCGGCCACGCGCAGGGCTGGCGCGGGGAGCCCGGCCCGGCGCTCGCGATCTCGGGCTCCTGCGCGCAAGCGACCCGGGCGCAGGTGGCGCGGCACCGGGCCGACGGCGGCGCGGCGTTCAAGCTCGACGTCGCGCGTGTCGTCGCGGGCGCGACCGAACCGGCCGAGGCGCTGGACTGGGCCGCAGCGCAGACCGGGCTTCCGCTGATCTATTCCTCCGACGCCCCCGAGGCCGTCGCCCGCGTCCAGGCCGCGGCGGGCCGCGAGCGCAGCGCGGCGGCGCTCGAGGCGTTCTTCGCCGCGCTGGCCGCACAGGCGGCGGCGCACGGCTATGCCCGGCTGATCTGCGCCGGCGGCGAGACCTCCGGCGCCGTCGCCCAGGCGCTCGCGGCGACCGCGCTCGAGATCGGACCCGGGATCGCCCCCGGCGTGCCCGCGCTGCGCGTCACCGGCCGGCCGCTGGTGCTCGCGCTCAAGTCCGGCAACTTCGGCCAGGACGATTTCTTCGCCCGCGCCGCCGACGTGCTGGGTGCGAAATGAGCGCTGACGCGCGGCTGCGCGAGACCGTCTGCCTGCTGGCGAAGTCGCTGTTCGACCGCGGCCTGACCTGCGGCGCTTCGGGCAACATCTCGGCGCGAACCGCCGACGGCGCACTGATCGTCACCCCGACCGGCCACTCGTTCGGCCGGCTCGACCCGGCGGACCTGAGCCGCGTCGTCGACGGCCGCCTCGCCTCGGGGCTGCCTCCGACCAAGGAGATGCCGCTGCATGCGGCTTTCTACGCAACCCGGAACGACACCGGCGCGGTCGTCCACCTGCATTCGACCCATGCGGTGGCGCTGTCGATGCTGCCTGACATCGATCCGGACAACGTGCTGCCGCCGTTGACCGCTTACGGCGTGATGCGGCTCGGCAAGGTCAAGCTGCTGCCGGTGTTCCTGCCCGGCGACCCGGCGATGGGCGAGGCGGTGCGGGGCCTCGCCGGCAAGCGTTCGGCGGTGCTGCTGGCGAACCACGGCCCGGTGGTGGCGGGCCGCGACCTCGAGGCGGCGGTTAACGCCGTTGAGGAACTGGAGGAGACGGCGCGGCTCGCGCTCCTCACCTATGGCCGCGCGCCCCGCGCACTGACGCAGGCCCAGGTCGCTGACGTGGTCGCGCGGTTCGACGTCGAATGGGAGGGGTGATGCGATTCTCGGCGAATACTGGATTCCTGTTCAAGGAGCTGCCGTTCCTCGAACGGATCGGGGCGGCCGCAGCCGCCGGCTTCGACGCGATCGAGTTCCACGACGAAGCCCAGGGCGCCGACCCCGGGCGACTGGCCGCCGCGCTGGCGGACGCCGGGCTGACGGTCTGCGGGCTCAACACCCGTATGGGCGACACCGCCGGTTGCGCGGCGATACCGGGTTCGGAGGCGCGGGCGCGAGCCGACATCGACGCCGCCGTGGCTGTCGCGAACGCGGTCGATGCCGGCGCGATCCACGTCCTGTCCGGCAGGACCGACGCCGTGGCGGCCCGAGGCAGCCTGATCGAGAACCTGCGCTACGCGCTCGACCGCTTCGATCGGACCATCCTGATCGAACCGATCAGCCGTGCGGCGATGCCCGGGTACTTCCTCTTCGACCTCGGGCAGGCCGAGGGCATTCTCTCCGAGGTCGCTCACCCCAGGCTCAGGATCATGTTCGACTGCTACCATATCGAGATGCAGCACGGCGACTGCCTGAACCGGTTCGTGGGAGTCGCAGACCGGGTCGGGCACGTCCAGATCGCCTCCGTCCCAGGACGCAACGAGCCGACACAGGGCGACCTCGACTATGGCCTGCAGCTGCCCCGGATGGTCTGCGCCGGCTACGCCGGCGCCTTTGGCTGCGAGTATCATGCGCTGTCATCATGCGACACGACCCTTCGCCTCCTTCGAGGCAACCGGGACTCCTGATACCGGCGAGCCGTCCCCCTGACTCAGAAGATGCTTTGCGTGCGCTGCGCGGCGTGATTCCTTGTCTCCACCAGATGCGGGGGACGGCAT
>JANOEW010000695.1:0-2732 GCA_031413475.1 Amaricoccus sp. | reverse complement strand
CCGAAGTGCTCGAGCTCGTAGACGACCTGCGGCGCCATCCGGCACATGAACTCGATCGCGTCCTGGTCGCCGAGCCAGTCGGAACCCTTGATCGTGTCGTACATGTGCCAGAGCCAGCTGTCCTCGCTCATGTTGCCGAGCGAGGCGCCGATGCCCCCCTGCGCCGCGACCGTGTGCGAACGCGTCGGGAACACCTTCGACAGCACCGCGACCGACAGCCCCGCCTCGGCCAGCTGAAGCGAGGCGCGCATCCCGGCGCCGCCGGCGCCGACGATGACCGCATCGAACTTGCGCACCGGGATCATGTCCCCCCCCGAAGCGAACTGCGTTCGCCTCCTCCCAAGGGGCCGAGCGCCCTCGGGACGGCCCGTCGGGCGCTCGTCATGCGTTTCCGCCGAACAGGATCTGCACGGTCCACCCGAGGTAGACGACGAGCAACGCGATCGTGAGCGCCTGCACGGCTAGGCGCAGGCCGGCCGGCTTGACGTAGTCCATCACGATGTTTCTCACGCCGACCCAGGCGTGCCAGAACAGCGCGACGGCGAACACGAAGGTGGCGAGCTTGAAGGCGGCGTGCGACCAGAGCGCGCGCCAGGCCGCGTGGTCGAGGCCGCCGTGCCAGGCGACGATCGCCAGCAGCGCGAGCGTGTAGCACGCCAGCACGACCGCGGTGACGCGCTGGGCAAGCCAGTCGGTCAGGCCGTAGTGCGCGCCGACGACGTGGCGCTCTGCGCTCCTCACCACAGCCGCACCCCGACGACGACGGTCAGCACGAGCGCGAGCACGATCACCGCGGCCGCGGTGCGGCGCGCCGTGGCGAGCTCGAGCCCGTGATGCGTGTCCATCACCAGGTGGCGGAGGCCGGCGAGCAGGTGGTGCAGGTAGGCCCAGACGAGCGCCAGCGCGACGAGCTTGGCGAGCGGATGCGACATCGCGGTGACGAATGCGGCGTAGGCCGCCGGCGCCTCGAGGCTGGCCTGCAGGCCCCAGAGCACGGCGGGGATGCCGAAGAGGAACAGCGAGGCGCCGCTCGCGCGGTGGAGGATCGACACCAGCGCCGGCAGCGGCAGCCGGATCGCGAGCAGGTCGAGGTAGACGGGGCGTCGCTGGACAGCCCGGGGGCGACGGGCGGTCTTCGGTGGCGGGAGGCCTTCGTCGGGCATGGGGATGCGATGGACGGGCGCGGAACGGACAGGGAGGCCGGGTCGGGGTACGCCCGGCGCCGAGGAAAGCGTCCGATCGCACCGCACAATTATAGCGCGTCGGGCCGGTCCGGCGGCGATGCGGGGGTGGACGCGCCGGCGATCCGCCGGTCAGCCGAGCGTGTTCAGGTAGTGGTGCGCCGTGGTCAGGCACAGGCCGCGCCGGAACTCCACCGGGCGGTCCGCATAGGTGGTCGTCACGCGCTCCACCGCGAGCAGCGGGCTCCCGACCGCGATCCCGAAGCGCGCCGCGGCCGTCGTGTCGGCCGCGATCGCCTTCAGGCGCTCGCGCGCCTTCAGCATGCGCACGCCGAACTCCGTCTCGAAAAAGCCGTACATCGAACCGCGGTAGGCTTCGTAGCGGGCGCGCGTGAGGCCGCGGAACAGGGCCGCGGGCAGCGTGATTTCGTCCAGCACCACCGGCACGCCGGCGAACTCGAGGACGCGCTGGAGGAGGAGCACCGGGTCGCCGGGCTTCAGGTCGAGCACGCGCGCGACGTCGGCGCCGGCCTTGGCGCGCCGCACGTCGAGCAGGCGGCTCGAGGGATACTCGTCGGCGCCGTCGTCGCGCCGGATGCGCAGGAAGCGCGGCACCGAGAGCTTCTCCTCGGTGTGCGTCGCGACGTAGGTGCCCTTGCCCTGGCGCCGCACGACCAGGTGTTCGTCGGCGAGCGCGTCGATCGCGCGGCGCACCGTGCCCTGCGACACGCCGTAGCGGGATGCGAGTTCGAGCTCGGACGGGATCGCCTCGCCCGGCCGCCACTCGCCGGCCGCGAGGCTCGCCACGAGGAGCGCCTTGATCTGGAGGTAGAGCGGCCGGAAGGTCGGGGAGACGGTGGCCATGGCAGCGAAGGACGGCGCACGGGTCGGGGAGCGGTCCGCCCGGCCCGGCGCAGGGCGTGATGATCGCACCACCGCCAGGCAGTTGTCCATCCTCTGTCTTATATCTTATATAAGTTATAAGACTTCGTTGACACGGCCGGCCGCGGACGCCTACAATCGGCGGCGTCGCCGCGCTGCCGTGTTGCACCGCGGCAAGCCACGACCGTCGTCGCGGCCGCGCCCCCGCCAGCCGCTCCCAGCCACCCGCCCGCCGTCCCCGACCCGTCCTCCGAGGATCCCCGATGAAAGCTCCCGTCCGAGTCGCCGTGACCGGCGCCGCCGGCCAGATCGGCTACAGCCTGCTCTTCCGCATCGCCTCGGGCGAGATGCTGGGCAAGGACCAGCCCGTGATCCTCCAGCTGCTCGAAGTGCCAGTCGACAAGCCGCAGGCTGCGCTCAAGGGCGTGATGATGGAACTCGAGGACTGCGCCTTCCCGCTGCTGGCCGGCATGGTCGGCACCGGCGACCCGACGGTCGCGTTCAAGGACGCGCAGATCGCGATGCTGGTCGGCGCGAGGCCGCGCGGTCCCGGCATGGAGCGCAAGGACCTGCTGCTGGAGAACGCGAAGATCTTTACCGAGCAGGGGCGCGCGCGCTCGACACCGCCGCGGCGCGCGACATCAAGGTGCTGGTCGTCGGCAACCCGGC
>JANOEW010000694.1:0-5236 GCA_031413475.1 Amaricoccus sp. | reverse complement strand
CAGTATTTCAAGGACGAGACGACCGCGTTCAACGCCGAGAAGAAGGCGGTGATCGAGGGCAAGGGCGTGCTCAACAACCGGCTGTCCGAGCATTTCATGTCCGGGCTCAACACCATCGGCGTGCCGACGCATTTCATCCGGCGGCTGAACATGCGCGAGCAGCTGATCCGCATGGTCGAGATGATCCCGCTCGAGGTGGTGGTGCGCAACTACGCCGCCGGCTCGATCTCGAAGCGGCTCGGCATCCCCGAGGGCCAGCAGCTGCCGCGCCCGATCATCGAGTTCTACTACAAGGACGACGCGCTCGGCGATCCGATCGTGTCGGAGGAGCATATCGTCGCGTTCAACTGGGCGGCGCAGCAGGACATCGACGACATGATCGCGCTGGCGCTGCGGGTGAACGACTTCCTCAGCGGCATGTTCCTCGGGGTCGGCATCCGGCTCGTCGACTTCAAGATCGAGATCGGCCGGGTCTACGACGGCGACTTCCAGCGGCTGATCGTCGCCGACGAGATCTCACCGGACTCGTGCCGGCTGTGGGACATCGAGACCGGGCGCAAGCTCGACAAGGACGTGTTCCGCCAGGATCTCGGCAACCTCGCGGACGCCTACACCGAAGTCGCGCGGCGGCTCGGGGTGATGCCGCGCACCAACGGCCGGGCCACGGGTCCGAAGCTGGTCAACTGAGCCCGGCGGCAGTGCGTGCGCGCGTGCATGTGACGCTGAAGCGTGGCGTGCTCGACCCGCAGGGCGAGGCGGTGCGCCAGGCGCTCGGGGCGCTCGGTTTCGCGGGCGTCGGCGAGGTGCGCGTCGGCAAGGTGATCGAGCTCGATCTCGACAGCACGGACGCTGTGGCGGCGCGCGCCGAGGTCGAGGCCATGTGCAAGGCGCTGCTCGCCAACGCCGTGATCGAGAACTTCGACGTTGAGGTCGCATGACGCTTCGCGCCGGCGTTCTGGTCTTTCCCGGTTCGAACTGCGACCGCGACCTGGCGGTGGCGCTGCGCCGCGCCGGGGCCGAGGTCGTGATGGTCTGGCACAAGGAGGCGAGCCTGCCCGCGGGGCTGGATCTCGTGGGCGTTCCGTGCGGGTTCTCATTCGGCGACTACCTGCGGTGCGGCGCGATCGCGGCGCGGGCGCCGATCATGGGCGCGGTCGCGGCCTTTGCGACGGCCGGCGGCCACGTGATCGGGATTTGCAACGGCTTCCAGGTGCTGATCGAGGCGGGGCTGCTGCCCGGCGCGCTGATGCGCAACGCCGGGCTGAAGTTCGTCTGCGCGCCCGCTCCGCTCAGCGTCGGCACCCCGGACAGCGCCTTTACCCGGCGTTATGCCCGGTCGGAGGCGCTGAGCCTGCCGATCGCCCACCACGACGGCGCCTTCGTCGCCAATGCGACGACGCTCGCGCGGCTGGAAGGCGAGGACCGGGTTGCGTTCCGCTACCGCGCGAACCCCAACGGATCGATGAACGCCATCGCCGGCGTGCTGTCCCAGAACCGGCGGGTGCTCGGGCTGATGCCCCATCCCGAACGCGCGGTCGATCCGGCGCATGGCGGCGTCGACGGTGCGCGGCTTTTCGCCGGCCTGGCCGAAGCGGTCGCCGCGGGCGCGCTGGAAGGCGCTTGAGCGCGCCGCGGCCCCGGCTTACTTCGTTCGGATGAACGACGTCGCCCCATCGACGCGTCCGCGGGGCCGTCCGGCCGCAATCTGGATGCGGCTGGGGCTGCTGAGTTCGCTCATCGCGCTGGCGCTGGTGATCTGGGGTGGACAGAACTACCTGACCCGCTCGTTCAGCGAGGACCAGAACGCCGACGCCACCGTGCGCGCGACGCTCTATGCCGGTAGCCTGCAAAGCGCGCTGCAGCGCCATTCGGTGGTGCCGCTGCTGCTGTCGCGCGACCCGATCCTGATCGACGCGCTGCGCGGCGGCTCGTTCGCCGAGGCCGACGCGCGCCTCGCCACCTTCCGCGAGGAGATCGGCGCGGGCTCGATCTTCCTGCTCGATGTCGCGGGCAAGGTGGTGGCGGCGAGCGACGACCGGCCGCGCGGCGAGGACCAGAGCCAGGCGGATTTCTTCACGCTGCCGACCGGCGACGCCGCCAACAACACCGCGTATTCGATCGAGCGGCCCGAAAGCGGCGGCTTCGGGTTTCACTATTCGCGCCGGCTCGAGGACGACGGCGCCGTGCTCGGCGTCATCGTGGTGACGGTCGACCTCGGGCTGCACGAGGAGAGCTGGCGGCGAGCGCGGGTCAAGGTCGTGGTGACGGACGGCGAGGACACGGTGCTGCTCGCCTCGGAGCCGAACTGGCGCGGCAGCGCGCTGTCCAACCTGCTCGCGACCGCGGCGAACCCGTCGCGGGTCGGCCAGGCGCTGAGCGACGCCCGGCGGTCGCTCGGCTCGGCGAGTTACGTCTACATCGCCGGCACGCCGCATCTGCGCAACGAGGTCAAGGTCGGGTTTCGCAACTGGAGCCTCACCTATTTCCCGACGCTCGAAGGCGTGCGGGCGCGGGTGAACGCCGTGCTCGCGCTGGTGGTCATGGCCTTCGCGCTGCTGATGGCGCTGGCGTTCTACCTGCTGTCGCGGCGGACCCGCGCCGAGAGCCAGCGGATCCGGCGTGAATCGGAGGAGTTGCGCATCCTCAACCGGCGGCTGTCGGTCGAGATGGCGGCGCGGCGACGGGTCGAGCGCAACCTCAAGGACGCCGAGCAGAGCCTCGAGCAGACCTCGAAGCTGGCGGCGCTGGGGCAGATGTCGGCCGCCGTCAGTCACGAGCTGAACCAGCCACTCGCCGCGATGAAGACGTATCTCGCCGGGGCGCGACTGTTGCTGCAGCGCCGCCGGCCGGAGGAAGCGCTGTCGTCGTTTCAGCGGATCGACGACCTGATCGACCGCATGGGCGGGATCACCCGGCAGCTCAAGTCCTATGCGCGCAAGGGCGACGTAGACCTCGAACCGGTGGACATGCGCGACTCGGTGCGCGCGGCGCTGGGCATGATGGCGCCGCAGCTCGGCAAGATGGCGGTCACGATCACCACCACTCTGCCCTCGGAGCCGGCGGTGGTGATGGCCGACCCGCTGCGCATCGAGCAGATCATCGTCAACCTGCTGCGCAACGCGCTCGACGCCGTGCGGGCGCAGGAGGACCGTCGCATAAAGACATTCCTCGTGCTCGGCGAGGCGATCCTGCTGTCGATCGAGGACAACGGGCCGGGGATCAACGATCCAGGCAAGCTGTTCGAGCCGTTCTACACCACCAAGAAACCGGGCGAGGGTCTGGGTCTGGGGCTCGCGATCTCGGCGGGCTTCGCGGCGGAGCTCGGCGGGCTGCTCGTGGCGCGCAACGCGCCGGACGGCGGCGCGGTCTTCGAGCTCGTGCTGCCGCGCGACCGGGCGCAGGCCGCGCCGGTGCGAGCAGCGGAGTGAGCAGATGAACGGAAGCAACGGCAAGTCGAGCGTCGCGATAATCGACGACGAGGCCGACATGCGCGAGAGCGTCGCGCAGTGGCTGCAGCTCTCCGGCTTCGAGCCGCTCAGCTTCGACGCGGCGGAGAGCGCGCTGAAGTCGCTGGCGCCCGACTTCCCCGGCGTGGTGGTGACCGACATCAAGATGCCGGGCATGGACGGGATGGCGCTGCTGCGCCGGCTGCAGTCGATCGATCCCGGGCTGCCGGTGATCCTGATGACCGGGCATGGCGACGTGCCGATGGCGGTGGAGGCGATGCGGATCGGGGCGTTCGACTTCGTGGAGAAGCCGTTCGAGCCGGACCGGCTGGCGGAGTTGTGCCAACGCGCCACCGAGGCTCGGGTGCGGGTTCTGGAGACGCGGGCGCTGCGGCGCGAGATGTCCGACGGGGCGGTGATGATGCGCCGGCTGATGGGGACCAGCCCGGCGGTGGAGAAGCTGCGCGAGATGATCCTCGACGTGGCGCAGGCGGACGGGCACGTGCTGATCCTCGGCGAGACCGGCACCGGCAAGAGCCTGATCGCCGCCGCGCTGCACGCCTGCGGACCGCGGGCGGCGAAGCCGCTGGTCACGGTGAATTGCGCCTCGGTGGGGCCGGAGACCCTTGAGGCCATGCTGTTCGGCGGGCCGGACTGGCCGGAGAAGCCGCTGGTCGATCAGGCCGAGGGCGGGACGCTGTGCCTCGAGGACGTCGAGGCGCTGCCGGCGGCGGCGCAGGCGCGGCTGCTGGAGACGTTGAACGCGACCGACCCGAACTCGGCTTCCACGCGGCTGCACGCGCTGCGGGTGGTGTCGCTGTCGAGCCGGCTCGGCGGCGGCGCGCCGACGCAGACGGTGATGCGCGACGACCTCTACTTCCGGCTGGCGGGCCTCGTGATCGAGGTGCCGCCGCTGCGGGCGCGGGGCGAGGATATCCTGACGCTGTTCTCGCATCTGACGGTGCAGTTCGCCGAGGAATACGGCTGCGAGCCGCCGACCCTCGGCGCGGGCGACGCGGCGAACCTGGTGCAGGCGCCCTGGCCGGGCAACATTCGCCAGCTGATGAACCTCGCGGAACGCGCGGTGCTGCAGGCGCGCCGCGGCGACAACAACATCTCGGCCCTACTGATCGACGACGGATTCCAGGCTCCGGTGATGCCGCTCGACGCGGAGAAGCCGCTCAAGGACCACGTGGATGCGTTCGAGAAGATGCTGATCGATCACGCGCTGCGCCGCAACTCCGGCAACGTCTCGGCGGTGATGGCCGAGCTGGCGCTGCCGCGCCGCACCCTGAACGAGAAGATGGCGAAATACGGTCTGAGCCGCGGCGACTATCTGTAACGCCGTCGCCGGATAGGCCGGCGGCGCGCATTGGCCCGGGCAGATAACCGTGCGACCCGGCGGGCGCGTCGGCGCGCAGCAGATGCCTCCGTTTCGATCCCTGGCTGATCAAGCGGTTCGCGCCGACGCCCGCCGCCCCGCGAGAGCGATCGTCCCCAGCGCGACGACCAGCAGCGCTGCAGGCAGCGGCAGCGGCAGCGGCACCGGCGCGATCTCCGACTGTCAACGGCGGTGGAAAAACCAGCCATGTGGCGGCGCAAAACTCTGCCACTTCGGGATGCTGGAAATGGTGGTTGGACGGGCCAGAGCGCCTTGGCGCGCGCGCTCGCCACAGGGCTGGCGCGTGCCAAGGCGCTCTGGCCCGTCAGGGCCAATCTGCGGGTATCAGGGTTTGGCGGCGGTCTTTTGCGCCCGGGGCCAGCCGATAGCTGTCGCCGTTCATCTCGAG
>JANOEW010000693.1:0-7996 GCA_031413475.1 Amaricoccus sp. | reverse complement strand
CGGCCCTCGACGGCGAGCAGCTCGAAGATCAGCCCCCCGGTGACCGGCGCGGCCTCGGCCAACCGCACCCGCGCCCGCTGGCCGAGCCCGATCACCCGCCGCGACCGCTCGCCGGTCAGGGTCTGGGCGTCCGCGTCATACTGGAAATACTCGCGGCCGAGCGCCGAGATCGGCACCAGCCCGTCCGCGCCGGTCTCGTCGAGTTTCACGAACAGACCGAACCGCGCCACCCCGGCGATCCTGCCCTCGAACTCCGCGCCGATCCGGTCCGCGAGGAAGGCCGCGAGGTAGCGGTCCGTGGTGTCGCGCTCGGCCATCATCGAGCGCCGCTCGGTCATCGAGATGTGTTCGCCGGTTTCGGTCAGCGCCGCTTCCGCCGCGGGCGTCAGCCCGTCGCGGCCCGGGTCGGGGCCCCAGCCGTGCGCCCGGATCAGCGCCCGGTGCACCACGAGGTCGGCGTAGCGGCGGATCGGCGAGGTGAAATGGCCGTAGCGTGGCAGGTTCAGCCCGAAATGCCCCATGTTCTCGGGCGCGTAGTAGGCCTGGGTCATCGACCGCAGCACCGAGATGTTGATCATCTCGGCGTGCTCGGTCCCGGCCACGCCGTCGAGCAGGCGGTTGAGCTGGCTGGTCTTGAGCACCTGGCCCTTGGCGAGGGTCAGCCCGACGGTCTCGACGATCTCGCGCAGCGCCTCGAGCTTTTCCGGCGACGGCTCCTCGTGCACGCGGTAGAGCAGCCGCAGCCGCTTGGCCTCCAGCGACTCGGCGGCGGCGACGTTGGCGAGGATCATGAAGTCCTCGATCAGCCGGTGCGCCGCCAGCCGGTCGCGAAAGGCGACCGACAGCACCTTGCCGTCGTCGCCGAGCACGATCCGCCGCTCGGGCAGGTCGAGGTTGAGCGGCGCGCGTGCCTCGCGGGCGCGCGTCGCCGCCGCGTGCGCGGCCCAGAGCGGGCGGATCACGGTCTCGATCAGCGGCGCGGCGACGGCGTCCGGCGCCCCGTCGGCCGCCGCCTGCGCCTGGCCGTAGGTGAGCGACGCGCGCGAGCGCATCAGCCCGCGCACGAAGCGGTGGCCGCGCTTGCGGCCCCCGGCGTCGAGCGTCAGCCGCACCGCGATGCAAGGCCGGTCGGCGCCTTCGTGCAGCGAGCAGAGATCGCCCGAAAGGCCTTCCGGCAGCATCGGCACGACGCGGTCGGGAAAATAGGTCGAGTTCCCACGCCGCAGCGCCTCGCGGTCCAGCGGCGAGTCGGGCTGCACGTAATGGGCGACGTCGGCGATGGCGACCCAGACCACGTGGCCGCCGGGGTTCGCCGGGTCGTCGTCCGGCATCGCTGCGACGGCGTCGTCGTGGTCGCGGGCGTCCGCCGGGTCGATGGTGACCAGCGGCAGGTCGCGCAGGTCGACCCGGTCGCCGAGCGCGGCGAGCTGCGCCGCCTCGGCCTCGGCCAGGGCGTCGTCGGGAAAGGCGTCGGGGATGCCGTGCTCGTGGATCGCGATCAGCGAAACCGACCGCGGCGCGCCGGGATCGCCGAGCCGGGCGATGACCCGGGCCCGCGGCAGGCCGTGGCCGCGGGCGGGGCCGACCTGCTCGGCCTCGACCAGTTCGCCCTCGCGCGCGCCGGCGTGATCGGCGGCGGCAACCTGCCAGTCGCGGTCGCCGCGCTTGTCGATCGCCGCGATCCGGCCGTCGTTGTCGCCCTGGTGGAAGATGCCGAGCACCCGCTTCGGCCCGAGTCCGATCCGCCGGATCACCCGCGCCGCCAGCGGCGCCCCGGGGGCCTCAAGCGGCGTCAGCCGCCCAAGCAGCCGGTCGCCGGCGCCGAGCGCGGGATCGTCCTTGCGCGCCAGCACCAGCAGCCGCGGAGCAGGCCCGGCGTCGTCCCAGTCGGCCGGCTCGGCCCAGAGTTCGCCCGCCGCGTCCTGCCCCGTCACGCGCAGCACCAGCACCGACGGTAGGTCCCCCTCGGGTCGCGTCTGTCGGCGCCGGCGCGCCAGCAGCCCGTCGCGGGTCATCTCGGCGAGGCGCGCCTTTAGCTCGACCTTCGCCGCGCCCTTCAGCCCGAAGGCGCGCGCGATCTCGCGCTTGCCGGTGTCATTGGGGTTCTCGCGCAGGAAGGCGAGGATTTCGTCGGCGCTCGGGAGCCTGCTCATCCGCCGCAGGTAGCACGCGCCGCCGCCGCCGCCACGGGCAAAATGCGCCGCGGGTCCGCCCGCACAAACCGGCGCGAAGGCGGCTGTGCGCGGCGCTGGCTGCGATCCGCGCCGACGACCCGGCGCCTCAGCGACGGGCGAGCGCCGTGGCGACGAGGTCGTCGAAGTCGAGCGGGTCGCGCACCGCGGCGACCTCCTCGGCGTCGACGGTGACGCCCCAGCGCTCGGCGATCGCCCGATACCGCGGCAGGCGGTGGGCGACCAGCGCGCGAAAGCCGTAACGCACGAAGGCGTCGGGGTCGACGGCGTCGGCGGCGAGGCCGGTTTCGCCGCGGTAGCGCCGCCAGAGCTCGATCAGGAAGGCCTCTGGGTAATACATCGGCTTCGGCGTCCGGTCGAAGCGGGCTTCGAGCTCGCGGGCCTGCGCGTCGCCGCCGCGGATCCAGACCGGCAGCGTCGCGGCGGCGAGGTCGCGCAACACCGGGTCGGCAGGGTCGTTCGGGTCGACGATCTCGCAGAGCGACCCCGAGGTGTCGGCGACGAAATGCGCGTAGCCGTAGATGTCGCGGGCCTTTTCGATGAAAATCAGCGCGTCGCGGGTCGCGGCGATCTCGGCGGCGCGATGCTGGCGCTGGCGGGCGAGGTAGTCCTCGAAGGCGATGCCGCCCTTTGCCGGGTCGCCGGGCTTGCCGAGGTAGGTCGAGAGCGGCGCAAGGTTCGCGAAGGTGATATTGGAGGCGATATAGATCGAATCCGAGCGCAGCAGTTCACGCAGGAAAGGATTGCGCATCGCCTCGCGCTTGAAGTTGTCGACGATGTGCTCACCCATGTAGCGGGTGCCGATGCGGAAATCGATCGAGTAGTGGAACCACGCGCCGGTCTCGCGCAGCATCGCGGCGATCCGGGTCTTGCCGAGGCCCGACATGCCGAACAGCGCCACGCGCTTGTGCGCGGCGCCCCGCCAGTCGGCGGCCGTTGTGTGAAACATGCCGCCGGATCCCGCCAGTTGCCGCGCCCTAGCTAAACGCCGGGGCGCGGTCCGGCAAGCCGCGTCAGAACGTGTAGCCGACGCGCAGCCCAGCAGCGAAGATCGTGCCGTCGCGGTATTTGGTGTCGAGCAGGTTGGTGGTGTCGCCGAGCCAGCCGTAGGTGAGCCCGCCGGAGATGTTGACCTGGCCCACGTCGTAGCTGAGGCCCGCGCCGAAGCTCGTCCGCCCGTCCACCGGGCCGAGTGTGGTCAGCACCTCGTCGACCTGCGGCTCGTAGGTGAAGGAGAGCGACCCGGCGAGGTCTTCGGTCAGCTGCCGGGCGACGCCAATGTTGTAGGTCCACCAGTCCTCGGGGTAGTCGACCAAAGCGCGGGGCTCTTGAAGAACCAGGCCGGTGATGGCCTCGTATTGCTCCGGCGCGATGGCGAATTCGGACCAGTCGACCCAGCGGATCGAGCCGAAGACGAGAGTCTTTTCGTTGATGCCGGTCTGGGCCTCGAGCGTCACCGATTGCGGCATGTCGACATCGGTGGTGCTGTTGGTGCGGCCGAAGATGTCCGAGGTTTCGGTCGTGTCGAGTTCGTGGCTGATCTTCGACTGATAGGTCAGCGCGACCCGAAGGCCAAGCTCGGGGCGCGCATAGGCCACGCCGACGAAACCGCCCCAGCCCCAGTTGTCGTCGACGCTGATCCTGTAGCCGGCGAGAAAGGGGATCGCCGCGTCGGCGTCGAGCCGCTCCGCGCGAACGCCGCCATAGACCTTGACGTTCGGGCTCGCGTCGAAGGCGAGGCCGGCGGAGATCTGATAGGTGTCGAGGTCGGCCTCGGTGCCGCCGTAGTTGAACAGCGCCGGGAAGCTGCCGCGGCCATAATTTGTATTGGCGACGAACGGCTGGTCGAACAGGAGCACGTAGGAAACCTGCTCGTTCAGGTCGCCTTTGAGCGCGCCGGAGAACTTCCAGTCGCTGCCGAGCAGGTTGCCGGTCTTGCCGGTGAGCGCAGCGCCGCCGAGGCTAGGCGGAAGCTGGCCGTTTTTTCCCTCGAGGTCAGGGTCGGAATAGATCACGCCGACCTCGCCGTAGGTGCCGTCCTCGTAGAGGATGCGCACCACGGCGGGAACGGCGCGCTCGAGCGCGGCGGCGGCGGCGACGACGGGCAGCGCGAACGCGGTCACGCCCGTCAGAAGGCCGGCGAGCCGGCGGACAAGCAATACGGTCATAGTTTCCTCCCGGATCGGATGATTATTCAATGATACTGAAGTTTATTGGACCGCCACACGACCAATTGGTCAAGTGCTGACCAAGCGTCAACCGACGCCAACGCCGGACCACGCCAGCGGTCTCAGAGGACAAGCGCATGACACGGAACGAAAAATACGCGCCGAGCGCACGCGTGCTGTGTCCGAAATGTCACGATGTGGCTGGGCTGTGGTCAGGCCTTGACCGCGTCCAGCGACGCCTGAAGGATCGACTCGGCCTCGGCGCGCTCGCCCCAGCCGATGACCTTGACCCATTTCCCAGCCTCGAGATCCTTGTAGTGCTCGAAAAAATGCTTGATCCGCTCGAGCGTCTTCGGCGCGATGTCGGAGAGGTTCTTGATATGCGCCTGGAACGGATCGACCTTCTCGACCGGAACGGCGATCAGCTTGTCGTCCATGCCGCCATCGTCCTCCATCTTCAGCACGCCGACCGGGCGGCAGCGGATCACGACGCCGGGCGCGAGCGGGAAGTCGCACAGCACCAGCACGTCGGTCGGGTCGCCGTCGGCGTGCAGCGTGTTCGGCACGAAGCCGTAGTTGCACGGGTAGAACATCGGGGTGTTGACGATCCGGTCGACGAAGACGGCGCCGCTGTCCTTGTCGATCTCGTATTTGACCGGGGCGCCGCCCGCCGCGCCGCCGGTGATCTCGATGATCACGTTGATGTCCTGCGGCGGGTTCTTCCCCGCGGGGATCTTGTCGATGTTCATGAAGGGCTCCGGGTCGAAAGGATCGGTCGAAGGTCGCCTAGCATGTCCCCCATCGCGGCAAAAGGGCCTTGTCGGCGATGCTACCGGAAGGGCGGCTCGCCTACGGCTGACGCCGAACTGGATGCCGGCGCCGCCTTGACAGGGAGAGCGAAACCGCTCAAAGACCATGCCGGATTTCGGGTTCCGCCGTGGGCCCTGAAGAGTCGCGCGCCGCACGCATGGCGCCTGCGGAAAGGACAGACGATGGCGAAGCCGACCACGATCAAGATCAGGCTGAACTCGACAGCCGACACCGGCCACTTCTATGTGACCAAAAAGAACGCACGGACGATGACCGAAAAAATGGTCGTGCGCAAATACGACCCGGTTGCTCGCAAGCATGTCGAATATAAGGAGGGTAAGATAAAGTAATTGCCGCATAATTTGTTGATTTATTCGGCCGTAAGCTTGCATGCTTGATCCGATCGACCGATTTCTTCATGCGCCCTTGAATTTCATCACCCGGTGCGGGTTGGCCTTCGATGTTCCCACGCCTCCCTGACTGTCGCCGCCTGGCCGACGGTTCTGGACCCTCTATCCAGACAACCGCTTTTCGGACGTGAACACTAGTATTCGGCGATGACGCTGGCGAGTAGACAGTTTCTTCGGGCGCGTCGGGCGCGCGGCTAGGGCTTGTGTTCTTCCGAACCCGCGAAGCTTCCGACTTGACTCCGGGGCATCGGACTGCGCCCACTCTTTCCAAGGCGCGAGCTGGCGTGGGCGGTTGCTGAACGCCGGCCGGCGGCCTTCGAAAGCTAACAACTGGGGGCCCCACCATGAAGCACGGCATTCTATTGATGGCGGCGGCGGCGCTGGCTGTACAGCCGCTTTTCGCGCCGCTAGCCGCGAAGGCGGAAACGCCGCCCGATACGCTGATTCAGGCGTGGACGCTGGACGACATGATCTCGCTCGACCCGGCCGAGGTGTTCGAGTTCTCCGCCTCGGAGATCATCGGCAACAGCTACGAGCCGATCATCAGCTACGAGCTGGATGACGTCTCCAAGATTTTCGGCGTGGTTGCCGAGGGCTGGGAGATGTCGGAAGACGGCAAGACCATGACCTTCACCGTCCGACAGGGCAAGAAATTCGCCTCGGGCAACCCGATGACAGCCGAGGACGTGGTGTTCTCGCTGGTCCGCGCCGTCAAGCTCGACAAGTCGCCCGCCTTCATCCTCGGCCAGTTCGGGCTGACGCCCGACAACGTCGAGGAGATGGTCAAGCAGACTGGGGACTTCAGCTTCACCTTCACCATGGATCAGGCCTACGCGCCGACCCTGCTGCTCTATTGCCTCACCGCCACGGTCTCGTCGGTGGTCGACAAGGCGCTGGCGATGGAGAACGAGGTCGACGGCGACTACGGCTATAACTGGCTCAGGACAAATTACGCCGGGTCGGGCGCTTTCTCGATCCGCGAATGGCGCGCCAACGAATCCGTGGTGCTCGAGCGCAACGACAACTATTCGGGCGACAAGCCTTTCCTCGCGCGGGCGATCTACCGCCACATCCCGGAAGCGGCGACGCAGCGCCTGCTGCTGGAGAAGGGCGACATCGACGTCGCCCGCGACCTGCTGCCGGAGGAGATCGCCGCGCTGTCGACCAATCCCGACATCACGATCGACAGCGGCGTCAAGGGAACGATCTTCTATCTCGCGCTCAACCAGAAGAACGAATTCCTGGCCAAGCCCGAGGTGCGTGAGGCGATGAAATGGCTGGTCGACTACGCGACCATCGCCGACACCATCGTCAAGGGCAAGATGGCCGTCCACCAGACGTTCCTGCCCAAGGGCTTCCTGGGCGAGCTGGACAGCAACCCCTATTCGCTCAACGTCGAGAAGGCGAAGGAGCTGCTGGCCGCGGCCGGCCTGCCCGAGGGCTTCACCGTGACCATGGACACCCGCAATTCGCCGGACGTGACGGCGATCGCGCAGGCGGTGCAGCAGTCGATGGCGCTGGCGGGGATCACGCTCGAGATCATCCCCGGCGACGGCGGCCAGACGCTGGAGAAGTATCGCGCCCGCACCCATGACATCTACATCGGCAACTGGGGGCCGGACTATCAGGACCCGCACACCAACGCGACCTTCGCGCGCAATCCCGACAACAGCGACGACGCGGAGGCGAAGCCGCTCGCCTGGCGCAACGCCTGGGAGATCCCGGAAATGACCGCCGCCGCCGACGCCGCGGTGCTGGAGCGCGACGCCGCAAAGCGGGTGGAGATGTACCACGCGCTGCAGTCCGAGCATCAGAAGGTGTCGCCGTTCGTGATCATGTTCCAGGAGACCGAGATCGCGGCGCTGCGCTCGAACGTCGAGGGCTACATCATCGGCCCGTCGTTCAACGACAACTCGTTCCGGGGCGTGACCAAGTAGATGGCGGGCTTCGCGGCCCTGCGGGAGGGGGGGCGTTTCGACGCCCTTCCAATCCTGCTGTGGAAGGCCGCCAAGCTGATCCTGACCGTGGCCGTGACCTTTCTCGGGCTGCTGCTGGTCACCTTCCTGATCAGCCATGTCGTCTCGGTGGATCCGGTCCTGGCGGTGGTCGGCGACCGCGCCAGCAAGGCGACCTTCGACAAGATGTACATCGAGATGGGGCTCGACAAACCGCTGTGGGAGCAGTTCTGGATCTATCTCCAGAAGGTCGTCACCGGCGAATTCGGCAAGTCGTTCCTGACCAAGAAGCTGATCGTCGAGGACATCGCCCGGGTCTTTCCCGCGACGCTCGAACTCGCGACCGTGGCGATCCTGATCGGCACGCTGGTCGGCGTCCCGCTCGGCGTTCTGTCGGCGGTCAAGGCCGGCAGCCTGACCGACCAGGTGGTGCGGGTGCTGGGCCTGGTGGGTTATTCGGC